>JAFASD010000262.1 GCA_019244945.1 Acidobacteriaceae bacterium
CCGCGTCTTATGACAAGACGCTGAAGGTTTGGGATCTGGAGAGCGGGAAAGAAGTGCGCACGGTGGCGGGCCACTCTGATTCGGTCGAGGGAGTAGCGGTAAAGGCGGACGGGCGGCGCGCGGTCTCTGCATGTTATGACAACACGCTGAAGGTTTGGGATCTGGAGAGCGGAAAGGAAGTGCGCACGCTGGCGGGCCATTCGTCTGCTGTCACTGGAGTGGCGGTGACGCCGGACGGGCGGCGCGCGGTCTCCGCCTCCCACGACCGTATGCTGAAGGTTTGGGATCTAGAGAGCGGAAAGGAAGTGCGTACGCTGGAGGGCCACTCGGATTGGGTTACTGCGATGGCGGTAACTTCGGACGGACGGCGCGCGGTCTCCGCGTCTAAAGACAACACGCTGAAGGTATGGGATCTGGAGAGCGGAAAAGAAGTGCGCACGCTGGCGGGCCATGCGGATGTGGTCAGTGGAGTGGCGGTGACGGCGGACGGGCGGCGCGCGGTCTCCGCATCTTTCGACAAGACACTGAAGGTGTGGGATCTGGAGAGCGGAAAAGAAC
Source organism: Acidobacteriaceae bacterium (assembly GCA_019244945.1). GTDB lineage: Bacteria > Acidobacteriota > Terriglobia > Bryobacterales > Bryobacteraceae > Bog-105. The sequence goes on from JAFASD010000262.1 coordinate 559, forward strand.
TGCGCACACTGGCGGGCCACTTGGGTTCAGTCCGGGGAGTGGCGGTGACAACGGACGGACGGTGCGCGGTCTCCGCGTCTAAAGACAACACGCTGAAGGTGTGGGACTTGGAGAGCGGAAAAGAAGTGCGCACGCTCGCGGGCCACTCGGGTTCAGTCCGGGGAGTGGCGCTGACAGCGGACGGGCGGCGCACGATCTCCGCATCTTGGGATAACACGCTGAAGGTGTGGGACCTGGAACGAGGAACAGTGATCGCGGGATTTACGTGTGATGCTGCGGCCATATGTTGCGCTTTCGCCGGAGCGGATCTGATTCTTGCCGGCGATGAGGGCGGGCGACTCTATTTGCTGAAGCTGGAAACAGGGTAAAGAGCTAACCTCGGAAAGGGGGCCGGCCGCCGCGCCAGAGCCACAGCCCTTCTGGGACATCAGACCGACCAAGCCCACTTCTCGGGGTTGGAGCAACTTCGCCCGAATCGGAGCGCTCGGCTAGTGCTTAGCTACCCAGCCTGCTTACGAAGTATGGTCAAATCCTGCAAGTTGCCGATTCCAGCCGGTATAAAATCGATGATTTCAAAAAACCGCGACCAAGTATTCAGGATGTAGTCGGCAGAAACAAAAACGTTCCGGTAGTAATCGCCGATTCCCAACGCGGCAAGATTCTCGTTTCGTCCCCCCTCATAGAAACCACCGCGCACAAGCCGCCACTCCACAAACCGGTCCGACGGGAATTTGCGTCCCCACCACGCTACCTCCCCGAAGGTCGTCAGGAGCAGCACACCGCCGGGTCGTGCCAGGCGATGCAGCTCCTCGATCCAAAGAAGCTGATCCATCTGCCGCAGATGAGTCAATACTGAATTTGCGTAGATCAGGTCAAAGGAGGCCGGCGGCAAGGCAGTAGGTGGTGTTGCGCCAACAGTCCGAAATCGGCCCTCCGGAAAAGCTTGCTGGCACCATTGAATCGCGTCGCGATCGATATCGATTCCGGTCAGTTTACTTAGCGCATCGTGCGTGAAATATCGGAGCGACCGGCCCGATCCGCAACCCCAATCCAAGATGCTGGCGAAATCTTCGAACTGCTTGGCGAAATAGGTCTTTAGAATTCGCTCTATCTGAACATAGACCGTCGATCCCTCTTTCATAAAGCTGTTTTCCTCTGTCGAGCCGTGGGCGCGAACCCGGAGGTCCTCGGGAGGCAGGGGCCGTTCGCACGCGACAAAGTGAATCGTCTGATTGGCGTCGAACGGCCGCCTCGCGAGTGCGTGTTCAAATGCGAACTGATGCGTTTTACCTGCTGAAACGATCGGCCCGCGCGCCTTGAACCCGAAGCCAATCTCATCCCGAGGTAGGTCCAGCTTAATCGCGATGTCATTTCTGGGGAACCTCACTAAGTCTTCGAGCACGTTCCCGTTGTGCGTCAACGCAACTGGAAGTCGCCCCAAAGCGGGAGGAATGCACCAACCCGTGATGGCCACTGCCCGGTCGGAGAGACTCATTTCATCGATGCACCACAATCCGCGGCTCAACGCCCGTGAGAACAGCGCCTCAGATATTAAGAACCGCTTCGTAAAGTCCGGCAACACACGTTCGCCATTATGGAGAAACGGGCCGCCGCCGGCGAAGCGAACGGAAACGTTTGCTCGCGATTGCATGTAGCTCGCAGGCAATGGGTAAGTGAACCCGTGGTCGCCGCATCCGCGACCCGCTTCCACTAAGTCAGGGCGGTATTCGGAACATGCAATAGTATCTAAAAATTGCCCGTTTACGGCTAAATCGACAACCGCTGGCGTGATGCGTTCCTCATCCTGTGCCCAACCTTTCAAGATGCCATCTTCAACCGAATCAAGGCAGCCCACCTTCCCCATGAAGCGCATTATCACCTACCGACTTTGCACCGGAAATCAGAAGCGTGGAGCCGTAATCCTGTGAACGGCCTCGGGCCACAAGCTGCATAGCCCCATCCGCTACAATTGCTCCAGTTGCGTCCCGCAAGTACACCCCTTCGCGATACCCAAATTGGCCACGCGTTTGCCCGATTAGCCCGCTGGATCGACCGTGTTCGCGACCGCTTAGAAACGGAGCGTTTCACCTCGTTTGATTCCAGCATTGCCCTCGGCGTCCTCATTCTCCTGTATCTTGCGATCACCGCCTCTGCCGC
>JAFASD010000400.1 GCA_019244945.1 Acidobacteriaceae bacterium
CTTACAGGAGCCGCAACGTCCGCTATCCGCCAGATGCTTCGGGGAAACTCGATTCTTTGTCCCACAGGCGCTGCAAACCCGAATCACGGATAAAGCCTCCAGCGGTTTGACACCTCGGGCGAGAGAATTGGAACGAAAATCATCGAGGCAAAACGTTTTATCCTGCTAAGGTGCTGAAATTTCGGTTCGTTTTGCTATTCTCGTTGGGTTTGCCCGCTCTTGCCCAGCAATTCGATACCGCCATCGTGAACGGGCGAGTTCTGGATCCGGAGTCTGGGCTTGATGCCATTCGCAGCATCGGGATTCGAAGCGGCCGTATTTCGGCGATCTCACCCGATCCTCTGCACGGCCGTACGGTAATTGACGCTCGCGGCCTGGTGGTGGCGCCGGGTTTTATCGACCTACACCAGCATGGGCAGACGCCGGAGAATTATCGTTTCAAGGCGCATGATGGGGTGACGACTGCGCTCGAACTCGAAGTGGGTGTTTGGCCTCTGCGCCAGTGGTACGCGGCGCGGGAAGGTAAGGCGCTGATCAATTTCGGCGCGAGCAGCGGCGAAATACCGGCAGCGATGGCAGTGATGCACGATCCCGGTACGCTGTTGCCCCGAGGCGAAGCCGCCCAACGCGGTCCGACGCCCGAGGAGCAGCGGGAAATAATCGCTCACATCAAAGAGGGACTCGATCAAGGCGCCCTCGGCGTGGGTCTCGGCATCGCGTACGTGCCGAAGACCAGCCGGGAGCAGATCCTCCAAGTTTTTCAAATCGCAGCCCCGTACAAGGCGCCCTGTTTCGTTCATATGCGCAATGGTGGACCGGTCGAGCCGGGAGTTCTCGACGCTTTGCAGGAGGTTCTGGCCGATTCTGCCGTAACCGGAACACCGCTGCATGTCGTTCACATCACCAGCATGGCGTTAGCGGAAACGCCTTTGGCTCTGGCGATTATTCGGGGTGCCCGGGAGCGCGGTCTCGACATAACGGTCGAAGCCTATCCTTACACGGCCGGCATGACTGACCTTAGCTCGGCCATTTTCGAACCCGGATGGCAGGCGCATCAGGGCGGCATCACATATCACGACTTGCAATGGATCGCCACAGGCGAGCGCCTGACCGAAGAAAGCTTCTTGCGCTATCGCAAGCAGGGCGGGATGGTCGCGGTACATAGCATTCCGGAGGCGATGGTGCGACTTGCGATGGCCGATCCGATGGTTATGATCGCGAGCGACGGCATTTTAGACAACGGCAAAGGCCATCCACGAGCGGCTGGATGTTACGCGCGCGTTTTGGGTCGTTACGTGCGAGAGGAGCGCGCGCTTTCTTTGATGGAGGCGCTCCGCAAGATGACGCTCATGCCGGCCGAGAGGGTTGGTTTACAGAATAAAGGCCGAATCAAGATCGGCGCGGATGCCGACGTCACGATTTTCGACCCAGCTCGGGTTATCGATCGGGCCACTTATGAAAACCCTGCGCAGTATTCGGAAGGGATCGAGTACGTTCTCGTAAACGGTATTTCCGTTGTGAAACAGGGAGTTTTACAGGAGAACGTGGCGCCGGGCCGCGGTGTCTTACGCAACCGCTGATCTCGCGATCGCGCTATTCGGAAAATTCGTAGTTCATCCCAAAACGACCGATTTGAATAACGGCTTTTTCAGCGGGAGGCGCGATTCGGAATGATTCGATTTTCCCGAGCCGATTCAAGCGACGGGCCTCCACGTCGCCCAGAAGTTTCCCGGATTGAGCATCATAGAACTTTACGTCCAGAGCATCATCGTTCTTTCGCCTCCAGCCAAAAACGTACTCTCCAGCGCGCAAGGCAAGATCGCCGACTTTGATCGGAACCTGGGTAATGAAGAAGTTCGTGTACTTTCCTTCCGCGGCATAGCCTGCTGTAATCAAGACCACGCCGGCAATGTACTTCCCTTTCCCATCGGTGATTCCTGAGGCTGTCCGGAACTCAGTTTCGATATGCTCTTTCTCGACAGGCGCACGGGCCGGAATCAAAGTCTTGAGTTCACTGTCATTCGCCGCTCTCCAGTTCGATCCGTTTTGCGCGGCTGCCATGATCATCACCCCCGCCGCCATTAGTGCTAAATACTTCATGAGTCCGCCTCCAGGTAATCTGCTATTGAAAATGAACGATGCCACGCTGTATGGCCGTCGTTGCCGCTTGGGTCCGATCCGTGACCCCAAGCTTACTCAGGATATTGTTGACGTGAGTTTTAACGGTTGCCTCCGAGATGTTGAGGCTTGTACCGATTTCTTTATTACTCTTGCCTGCGACGATCAGCTCGAGAACCTCCTGCTCGCGCGCGGTCAATGCCGGGCCCCCCATACGCTCGGCCAGCCGTTCCGCCACTTGCGGTGGGATGCGTGATTTTCCTGCGTAAACAGCGCGAATCGCGTCCATCAGTTCCTCACCAAACATTCCTTTTAAAAGATATGCGCGGGCGCCGGCCTGCAAGGCTCGATAAATATCTTCATCGCCATCGAACGTAGTCAGGACAATGATGCGGGCGGCCGGAAATTCTTTGCGGATCTGCGTGACTGCTTCTACGCCGCCCATGGTGGGGAGGCGCAGATCCATCAGCGTGACGTCAGGTTGATGCCGGCGGAACAGATCAATCGCCTCGCGCCCGTCAGCGCTCTCGGCCACAACGGTCATATCCGGCACGGTATTGAGCAACGCAATTAGACCTTGGCGAACGATGTGGTGATCCTCGACCACCATGATTCGAATTTGTCCGGTCAATGGATCACCTTCGCCACAGATACCTGTGTTCCTTCTCCTGGCGCACTTGTCACTATTAGCTCAGCGCCGATCTGTTCGGCGCGTTCGCGCATTCCTTGCAAACCGAAATGCCCATCGGGTCCCGAAGAAATAGGCGTACTCTCAAATCCGCGACCATCATCGGCAATGGTCATCCGCAGCTTTTTCGCTTCGAAATTCAAATCAATTTTGACGTGCTTGGCCTCGGCATGACGAACGGCATTTCTAACGGCCTCCTGTCCAATGCTCAACAGTTCATTTTCGACAGCACGGGGAAGAGGCCGGTAAGTCCCAATTACTTCGAACTGCACTCGAACCGGTGTCGCCGAGGT
>JAFASD010000425.1 GCA_019244945.1 Acidobacteriaceae bacterium
GATCCATTCGGTTCAATTGAAGAAATCGTTAGCGCTCTGGGGCTGATCTCCGCGCCAACCAAACTCGTCAGTATCGACGGCGCAGGCCACGATCTTGCTCGCGGCAAATTTGATCTGGAGCAGCTCGTGGCCGAGTTCCGAAATCTGAGCGCCTCCGCTTCTGCCCCGCGCGAGCGATCATAGCTTTACAATCTTCAAATGCTATCTCTCTCCGGAAATTCGCGTCGCCGACCCTCGGTGGAATGGCTGGCACTCGCCTCGATCGCCTTGCTGGGGGCCGTTACTGCGGACGCGCAGTCGCAGGTTATCGAAGCTACGGTACATTCGCCCGGTTTAGAACACAATCTCTTGGGCGATCCGGCCGACCAACCTGTTGTCGTCTACTTGCCCGATGCGTATCGCAAAGAACCCAATCGGCGTTTCCCGGTGCTCTATTTCCTACACGGATACGGAGACCAGACGCCAAGACATCAAACGGGGGAAATGTTCCAAAAAGTCCTGGACCGGCTCATCGCCGCCGGGTCTGTGCAGCCGATGCTCGTCGTCTTGCCGAACGGGTTGAATAAGTACAAAGGTGCTTTCTACGCCAACTCGAGCACAACTGGGAATTGGGACGACTACATTGTCCGCGATGTCGTCGGTTATGTGGATAAAAACTTTCGGACGCTGGCCGGCGTTAGCGGTCGGGGAATCGCTGGGCACTCCATGGGCGGGTACGGAGCTCTCACACTCGCGTTCCGTCATCCTGATGTATTTAGCTCGGTGTATGCCATGAGTCCATGCTGCACTGATTTGGTCGGAGACCTCGGACCCAGCAATCCGGCCTGGGCCCGGGTGAATCAGTTAAGCTCCCCAGATGAGGTGCCGCTGGCGTTGAGCAACAACCAATTTTTTGTGGCTGCCTTCTCGGCTATGGACGCTTCGCTCGCGCCCGATCCTGGGGCAAAGATCTTTGGGGATGCCCCCTTCTATCTGGAAGGCAACCAAGTGAAAACCAATCCGATTGCATTCTCACGCATTTCGGAGAAGTTGCCCGCCAACATGGTTCGTCCTTTGCTAGCCAACATCGTGCAACTCAAAGGCATCTTCATCGAATATGGCGCGCAGGAGAACTTCACCCACATTCCGATCGGCGCTCAGGAAGTCTCGCGGGAGCTGTCGGAGGCTGGAGTGCCGCACACGCTGGAAGTATTTGAAGGCGATCACGGAAACCATTTCGGCCAGCGCCTTGCCGATCGTATGCTGCCCTGGATGTCGAAACAGCTAAACGCGGAGATCGGGAAGTAGATGCAAAATCGTCAGTGGCGCCGCTACAGAAATTACCTCTTTCTCGTTCCGCTCTTTGCAGTCGCGCTGTTCTATCAAATAACGTACTCGGTGGTTGCGCTGCGCACGGCAACCCACGCGACAGAAATCCCCGAGAACCCGTTTAGCACGAACAACGGAACAGTAACGGAAGTAACGAAAGAAGCCGCCAAAGCTGGACTTCACGTTGGTGATCGCGTTCTGACGATCGACGGACGGGTTCTGAAAGGCGATCGCGATCTGTGTCACGCGGTAAGACAACACAAGCCCGGCGATTCAGTTATCTTGACCATCCTCGGGAAAGAACGATCCTCGGTCGAGACTCTCCGGGTTCCAGAAAGCGCGAGGCAGAAAGAGCCGATCACTTTCGGAGATTTGACGGTTACCGGCCTACTGGTCGCGATGATGCTGTTTTGTGTACTGGTTGGCATCTATGTTGCCGCCGTCCTCCCGAACGATCCCCGAGCCTTGATTTTGTTTGGGTTGATGATCTCGCTCTCCCAGATTGTGAAGTCCGCGGCTTATTACGATTTTCCGGAGTTCCTCTGGACCTTTGCATGGGCCTGGAGTGTCGCAGCGATGATTAATTGGAGCCTGTGGCTGGTCGCGTTCGGGCTGTACTTCCCGGATCGGTTTGCCTGGGATTTGAAAAAGCCATCGAGGAAATGGGCCATTCTCGTCCCCATCATCGTCTGGAACTCACTCGTTACAATCGACGCCGTAAGCGGCCTATATAGCTACCGAGCCTTCCCCACGTTAGACCGCATCGTCGACCATCAGATACTGATTAGCTGCATCATTGGATCTGCTGTTAGCTTTTTCTTCTGCTCGCTCGGCGTGAAAGCGGGAATCACGAAAAATCGTGATGCGCGGCGCAGGCTGCGCATTCTGCTGGTCGGTTCTTCCGTGGGCCTCGGGCCGTTAGGCTGCCTGATCTTTTACGAGCTCTTCGCCAGAGTGCCCGAGCATCGAATTTCGGAAGCAGTGGAGCTTGCTGTAGGCCTTTTATTTTGCATTTTCCCCCTGACGCTCGCCTACGTAATCGTTGTGGAACGCGCGATGGATCTCCGCATGGTAATCCGTCAAGGCGTCCGTTACACACTGGCGCGCGGCGGATTGCGAGTTTTATTCGGCCTGACCGGCGTACCCATTGTTTATGGTTTGAACGTTGTGGTGTTCGGATCAGGCTTGAGCCTCCCCGCGAAGATCAGCATAGTCGTCACTGCAGCGATACTCATCAGTTTGCTGATTGGAAAGACCCGCAAGCGCCTGATTGTCTGGATTGATCGGAAATATTTTCGGGAGGCCTACAACGCCCAAGTCATTTTGGAAGATCTGAGCGAGAGCGTGCGAACCATGGTCGACGAACACCAGTTGCTTGATACAGTCGCACGCCGTATTTCCGAGTCGCTGCACGTGCCCCAAGTGTCAATTCTGCTGGACGGAGAGGGCGTCTATCGTCCGGTCTACTGCCTCGGCTTTGAACCTCCGGAACAACTGGCCTTACCGGCAGATTCCAAAACCGTCGATGTCATTAAGGAGTCGAAAGAACCCGCGCGTATCTACTTTGACCGCGAAGACAATTGGGTCCATCAAGCGCCCGAAACAGAGTTAGTGACATTGAAGGCGATTCACGCGCAATTACTCCTGCCGGTTGGAATGAAAGATAAGCTGCTGGGCTTTTTCAGTCTGGGTCCCAAACTCTCGGAAGAGCCATATTCACGCACAGATGTTCAGCTACTTCGTTCTGTCGCTTTGCAGACGGGTCTCGCCCTCGAAAACAGCCGTTTGACCAGCGCCGTGGCGAAGGAGATGGCTCAACGCGAGCGTCTGAACCGCGAAATTGAAATTGCGCGGGAGGTGCAAGAGCGCCTTTTCCCGCAGCGCCTGCCTCCTATTGACGGAATCGATTATTCAGGAGCTTGCCGTCCCGCCCTAGGCGTTGGAGGCGATTACTACGATTTTTTGACCCTCGCGAATGGAGATCTGGGAATTGCTATTGGCGACGTATCGGGAAAAGGTATTGCCGCCGCGCTTTTGATGGCTTCCTTGCAAGCGTCACTTCGCGGGCAGGCCATGATGGGTCAAGGCGATTTGGCTCGGCTGATGAAAAACGTGAATCAACTGGTTTACGAAGCGACTCCGATGAACCGTTACGCAACGTTCTTCTATGGTCAATACAATCACGATTCCCGTGTATTCACCTACGTCAATGCAGGGCACAATCCGCCGATGATTCTGCGCCGCGTACAAGACGGAACCACTCACGTCATTCGATTGGAGACCGGTGGTCCCGTGGTGGGTTTGTTTCCGAATGCGCCATACCAGCAGGCGTCTCTAGTCCTGGAACCGGGGGATGTCTTTGTCGGCTTCACCGACGGAATCAGTGAAGCCATGAACAACGAAGACGAAGAATGGGGCGAGGAGCGGTTAATCCCGGCAGTCGCGTCCAATGCCGGTCAAAGCGCCGCGGAGATGATTCCCAGCCTGATGGCCGAAGCCGACCGATTCGTCTCGGGCGCGCCTCAGCACGACGACATGACGCTGGTCGTGGTGAAGATGCGCCAAGCGGCCGTGAGCTGATTACTTATCCAAAGGGATGCTCTAAAGACGGGCTCTGGGGCGTGAACAATTCGGCGCCCGTTTCGGTGATGTGCATATCATCTTCGAGGCGCACGCCGAATTCTCCACGAATGTAAATTCCGGGCTCATCGCTGAACGTCATTCCGGCGGCCAAAGGGAGCGAGTTTCCGCGCACTAGATACGGCCACTCATGGCCCTCCATTCCGATTCCATGACCAACTCGATGCGTGAAGTACTTGTAATCCGGGCCAAAATCGGCGTCGGCGATTAGTTTGCGCGCTGCCGCGTCCACAGCCTGACATTCCACGCCCGGTTTCGCGGCTCGCAAAGCCGCCGATTGCGCGCGATGCACGATATCAAACACACGCTTCATTTTGTCTGAAGCCTTTCCCAGCACAAAAGTGCGCGTGATGTCGGAGTTGTATCCGTCTACGGTGCAACCGTCATCAATCATGACGATTGTGCTTTCGCCGATGACTTGGGATGCGGCTGATCCGTGCGGAAGTGCGGTGTACGGGCCGACCTGAACGCTCGCTTCGCCCGGGAAACCAACGCGCCCGTAGGCAGCCCCAATCAGAGCGCCAGCATCCTTTTGAGTCATACCCGGTTGCAAAGCCCGATAAACCGCTTCATAAACTTTTAGGGTCGCCTGATTGGCGATCGACATCAATTGCAGCTCGTGCTCGCTCTTGATCATGCGGCACCCTGCTGTCACCGGCGTCGCGCTCACGATATTTAGGGCTGGAGCGATTTGTGCGATGCCATCCATGAAGACGTACGGCGTTTTCTCTTCGACCCCTAGCACGCCCGTTGAGATGCCCCGCGATTTGAGACCATTCGCAACCAGTCTGTAAGGATTCTCGTCCTCGTGCCAGGTGAGCACTTCAGCGCCTTCCAGTGGTCCCTGGTTCAACTGCTCACGAGCGCGGTCTTCCTCGAACGAGGGACAAACGGAAAACGCCTTGCCCTTCAGTGGGATCACGACGGCAAACAGACGTTCGCTGTTTCCCCACCGCGCGCCTGTGAAGTATTGCAGTGACGTGCCGCCCGGAAGCAGCAGGGCGTCCATTTTTCGCTCAGACATAAGCCGTTGCGCCTTCGCAATGCGCTCGCGACGTTCGTCCGTGCTGATCGGCCGGGCCTGATCGCGCATCGAGGTTAGCGCCCCAATCGATGGAGGCACAACCGCTTCCTCGGCGCGGGCATTCGGAAGTCGGCCAACGACCAGCACACCGCCGCATCCTCCGGCAAATCGAATCAAGCTCCTGCGTGAGATGATCATCGTTCGTAGTCTACGTGAGCAGGTCGCTCATACTTACAGAAGCACATGGTGACGCCTCATTTCGATCTCTTGCGCGCAGCCCACGAAGAAATGCTCCGGCAGGGTTTCGAACCCGATTTCCCACCTGCAACGGAAGAACAGCTCGCTATTCTGAAATCGCAGCCTACCGCGACTGTAGAAAACGGCGTTCAGGATCTCCGGCATCTTCTCTGGTCTTCCATTGACAACGATTCCTCGCGCGATCTCGACCAGATCGAGGTCGCCGAGCGCGTCACCGGGGGCATTCGCGTGTTCATCGGAATCGCGGATGTAGATTCCGATCTTCCCCTCGGATCTCCTATCGATCAGCACGCCGCCGCTCAGACCACCAGTGTCTATACCGCCGTTCGTGTCTTCCCCATGTTGCCGGAGGTACTCTCGACCAACCTCACCTCACTTTCAGAAAATGCAGACCGGCAAGCCATCGTGATGGACATGGTTATCGCACCTGACGGATCGATCGGGTCTTCCCAAATCTACCGGGCTATCGTTCGAAACAAAGCTCAACTGACGTATAGCGGAATCGGCCCTTGGCTCGAAGAGAGGGCAACGCCGCCTCTGAAAGTCGATGGCGAGTTGGAATCGCAACTGAAGCTCCAGGACGAAGCGGCCGGCGCGCTTCGGGAGCAGCGCCATCGTCGGGGTGCGCTCAATTTCGACCGCGATGAAAAGACCCGCGCCGACGACCTTATCGAAGACTTCATGGTAGCGGCGAATGAAGTAATGGCGAGAACGCTCAAAGAGCACGGCGTTTCTTCCATACGCCGCGTTGTGAAATCGCCCGAAAGATGGCCACGCATAGTACAACTGGCCGCGCAATACGGCGAAAGCTTGCCGGCCGAACCGGATTCCGGCGCTTTGAACGCTTTCCTGAATAAGCGCCGGGAGGCGGACGAACTGCACTATGCGGATCTGTCGCTTGCGGTCGTGAAGTTAATGGGGCCCGGCGAATACGTTCTATCGAAACCCAACGAAGACGATGCCGGTCACTTCGCACTGGCCGCGCATGACTATACTCATTCCACCGCCCCCAATCGGCGCTTTGCCGATCTCGTCACACAACGCCTAATCAAGGCCCTGCTAGGGCAGGTTGCAGCACCGTATTCTGACGGTGAACTCGAGCAGATCGCGCAAAATTGCACGGTGAAAGAGGATGCCGCCCGAAAGGTGGAGCGAATCATGAATAAGCGTGTCGCGGCCGTAGGTCTTCACGACCGAATCGGCGAAAGTTTTTCAGCAATCGTGACCGGAGTTACTCCGAAAGGCGTATTTGTGCGAATTCTGAACCCACCTGTGGAAGGGCGTTTGATGCGCGGCGAACACGGAGTCGACGTAGGAGACAAACTCCAGGTAACCTTACTGGCAACGGATCCCGAAAGGGGTTATATCGACTTCGGCCGCTGACCGGGAATCCCGATTCAGGCCTGTGTATGATGCTCAGCCCAGGCTTGCTTGAGCTGATTGGCTAGATCCTCGACCGGCGGTTGGCGTCTGGAACGCCGCCCGCCTGAACCTGCCAGCCCGTTAGAGCGCAAAAGAATTGTTGCCGCGATTGCCAGAAGGATACCCCCGGCGAAGCCCGCAATGCGACTAAGCTGATTCATTGAATTTCCTCGCAAGATATGGAAAGGAGGAGATTAATGGCCCAGGTATCCGAGCGCCCACAGAATAATGACGATGACGAGCACGAGGCCCAGGCCTCCCGATGGATAGTAGCCCCAGCCGCGTGAGTAAGGCCACGCAGGAACAGCTCCAATCAGGAGAATGAGCAGAATCACGAGCAGTATTAGACCCATGCCCGTTTGACGATTCCGCCCGGAAAATTATAACAGCATTTCAGTACTGCTGGAACTTGCCGTCGTGGGATCAAACGGGCCGAAAAACCCGACGCATGGCGCGCTGAATTTCCGGAGAAGCGCTCATCCATCGCCAGACATCACCGGTTCGGAGGTTCTCCGCGCTCAAAAGTGTAATCCCCACATCTATACCGACAACGTCTGGATTGACCCACATCGTCTGGGGGTTGAAAGCATCGACAAACCCATATCGGCCATAGATGTAATCGGCAAAATGGTCGTACATGTAGCGCAAAGTAGGCACGCAGATCTCCGGAGCGAACATCAGCGAGCCGCCAGCGGCACACGGCACGACAGTTCCATCAATATCGCGTCTGGAAAGAGGATCGCCCCAGATAACGTAACCTATGTCGCTATCAGAAGCCGTGACTCCCCAGAGAGTCTCCGAATAGTTCGGATACATCCCGCGCAAGCTCAGGCAAAATGCCCGATGCGCATACGTTGCGATGACCGAGTTTTGAAAGTAATTAATGTGATACGGCGGTCCATCCTGCAAATGAGCCAGCTGGAGCCATGCCTGCGAGTATTGATGGGTAAATATCGGGCCGCGACCGAAGAATTTGTACCCGGAAAACTCAATCGGGTCGCGATCAAATAGGTACCACGACCGCACAGGAATCGGATTGGTGGGCGAGGCGATCGCGAGGATGTACAGAATTGCCTGCTCATCGTAATCGGTCCACTCAGAACGCAAGAGTCCTTTCTCTGGGTACCAGCCGAGATGGAGGAAGCCGGTCTGCGGGTCCAGCATCCAGGGAAAGTCTACGCGTTGGTAGATAAACGCAGCTAATTCGAAAATTTCGCCATCGTTTGCAAAGTATTCTTGCGCCGTCAGCACGCCCGCAAGAAGCAGAGCGGTGTCAATCGTCGATAATTCGCTGCCCCAAATGCGTTCGCCATTCTTGCGATTGGCGAAGTGGTAATACCATCCGCGCACGTGTTCCTGAGTGTAGGCGAGATGCCGTAATGTGGCCCGTACTCTGCCCCGAATCTCGTTCGGCTCCATCCAGCGTCTCTCGGACGCGATACACATCGCGGTGAGCAAAAAACCGGTGAGCGCCGTGCTCGCAGCTTCCAAATTACGGCCGAGGATTTGTGAACCATTGGCTCTTACTCGATCCAACACCAACCCGGTATTCGGATCACTTTGTTCCCAAAAGAACAGGAAAATGCGCCGCGATAAATCCTCCAGGAAGTCGTCGTCAGAACGGGAAAGTTGGTATTCCGTGTTTCGGGCAAAAGACGATGGCGAGACGGTCTGCGTCTGGGAAGACCCTAGTGCAGGCAGCGATGCCGCTAAAGAAAGAAACCCGCGTCTGGAAAGGGTACTCATGAGGGCGTTGCGTTATCGTGTTGATCAGAAGGCTCAAGACGCATGCGACTCTCTTTCATTTTCCTGGTTACACTCAGCATCCTGCAAGCACAGGAAGCATTATCTCCAGGCGAAGTTCCATCCGTGCGCGTCCACGGTGAAGCGACAGTTTCCGCCGAGCCCGATCAAGCTCAATTCGATATCGGCGTTGTGACTCAGGCAGCGACGGCAAAAGCGGCTACCGATCAGAATTCCTCGCAGGCCAACGCGCTGGTTCAAGAACTCCGGACCCTTCTTCCGTCCTCCGACATCAAGACAGTCAACTTCTCAGTAAACCCCAATTACCGCTACCCCAAAGAAGGAGGTCCCGCAACGATAACCGGTTATACGGCAAACGATACCGTTCGTCTGCTGCTGAATGATATTTCGATGATTCAGAAAGTTATCGATACGGCCACGAAGTCCGGCGCCAGCAGCATCAACCGGCTCACATTCATGCTGCACGACGAAAAGGCCGTGAGGGCGCGGGCATTAGGCAATGCGGCGAGTCAAGCGCAATCGGGCGCGGAAGCTCTCGCTGCTTCTCTCAAGGTAAAGCTTGGCAGGCTACTGCGCATCGAGGAAGGTCAGCCGGTGATTATTTCGCCGCCGCGCGAGATCAGCTTCGGGAAAGCGCAGTCGACAGACATCACGCCGATATCGCCCGGAACCATCGACGTACACGCCGACGTGAATCTGACGTATGAGATCGCTGGGGGAAGATAGCCAGTCCCGGGCTATTGTCGATTCTACTTCCGTCGGGGCCCGTACTATAGTGGCTCGTGCTTTAGCTGCTTCGAGCGATGAGGAGTCTACTTACGCGCGCGGTTCCGCGAGAACCACCGGGGATAGGGAAGGCAGCCATTGCGAACCGAGTAGGGCCATCAGCCCGTCCGCAATCTCTGAAGGTGCGCCGGTGGCGCAAACGCGGTGGTAATCGCGTGACCGGTAATAGTTGATTAACTGTCCTGCGTTCTTTTCGTAGATCCGAAGGCGCTCGCGGATTGTGGAGGGGTGGTCGTCAGCACGCTGCACCAGCATCGAGCCATCACGGTCACACAAAATGCCCGTCTCGGTCGAAAGAGTGCTGACGGTGTAGACCCGGCCGCACTCGGTACATTGTCGCCGGCGGCTCAGGCGCGAGACGACTTCTTCGCACGGTATCTCGAAATTGAGGACGACGGGTGCCGGAACGTTCCACTTCTCAAGGAGCGCATCGAGAAATTGCGCTTGCGCGACCGTCCTCGGATACCCGTCCAGGATGCAGCCCGTGGCGCAGTCCGCTTGCTGCAGGCGATGCGCGACTACTCGGTTGATTAAATTGTCGCTGACCAGCTGGCCCGACGAGAGCACATCCTGTACCATCTTGCCCAGCGCTGACCCGGACTGCGCCTCGCGCCGCAACATTTCGCCAGTCGAAATCGCGCAAATCCCTAAGGCGGAGGAAAGGCGCTCAGCCTGCGTGCCCTTGCCCGAACCCGGCGGCCCGAGAAGAATGATGACCTTAGCACCCGCAAACATGGCGTTCTTTCCAGATCTAGTGTGTATCGAAGGGAACCATTTCTCAATGGGAGTGGTCCAAATCGGACTACTTGTCCGTTCCGTCTCGGACCAGACCCAAACGGCTAAAGCTAAAATTGGAGAGTTCCGAACCATGATTTCTTGGGCTCTGATTCAGGACCTCCGCACTCTCATCCAGGAGCGCAAGGTGAGCGCGGGAATCGCGTTGCTCGAAAAACATAGGGATGAATTTGCCGAAATCGCTCCCGGCCAGCCCTTCGCCGGTGTTGCAATAAGCTGTCTCGCGCAATGGCTCGATCTCGGTTTTGAAGACCAGGGTCTTCTCCCGTGTTTGCTCGATCGATTCCCTAAAGACGTCCGCGAAAGCCTTTCGCTTGCCCACTATGTTCACTTGCGCATGGCCGAAGCTCTGACCGCCATGCGGCGTGAAGATCTGACGGAGGCGTTGCGCCACTTGGATACCGTTCTGACCCTCTGCGATGAACTCGAAGATCCGAAAGTGGCGATCGTGGCAAGCCTCTGGAAAGCTCGCTGCCTGCGAAAAGCCGGCGAATACGATCAGGCGCTGGAGGTCACTCGACGAGGAATCAGCTTGGCGGACGGCACTCGGCTGCCATACGTGGCCGCGGTCATCCGCACACTCGAAAGCTGGCTCCTTTTTCAAAAGGGAAGAACGAAAGACGCTGTTCGAGTCTTGCAAGATGCGGAAGCCGTGCTTCGAGATACGGACGATTTCATTACGCTCGGCAACATTCAATCCACATACGGAAGAATCGCGCTTCGCGAAGGCAGATACGACCATGCCATGCAGTATTTCGAAGCATCCATCGACCTCTTCAAACGACGGGCATCGCTCGAGGGCTATCTGGCGCGATCGCTCACCAACATCGCGCAGGCCAAACGCTTCCTCGCCTTACAGTTGCGCCGGAGCATAGATGCCAAGCGCGAACGACAAAAAGGCGTCACGCCCGAAGATCCGCGCTCCGACAAAGACACCAAAACGGCCCAATTAGAGCGCATGCATGAGCTGTTGCGAAACGCGCAAACCGACTTGGCTCATGCGGACCGGATTTACAAAGCCACGGGAAATCACCACGGCGCCGGCAACGTCGACGTGAATCTCGCGCAGATTTATCTGGATCTCGGTGACTTGGACCGGGCTGAAAAGCGAGCTCTCGAAGCGTTCGAGTTGGGCGCAACCAAAGCGGATTATTTGCTCATGTGCCGCGCGCGCATCGTGCAGGCCATGGTGGCCAGTGCTCAATTCGAGGAGCAGATCGGTGAAACCGACGATCCAAGCCGGTTCGCGCAGCTCGCGCACGATTGCGCAAAGGAGGCCGTGGATTTAGGCGAGCATACGGAAAATCGAAGGCTCCTCGCGCAAGCGCATATTTGCCGGGCGACGACTCTGGTCAATGGCTTTTTCAACAACACGGAGTTGGCGCGCGCCAGCTGCAAGCGCGCCGAAGCGTATCTCGACAACGATCGCCATGACGCTCTCTGGCACGAGGTTGAAATTCTAAGATCGAGGATTCTGCACGCGGGCATC
>JAFASD010000524.1 GCA_019244945.1 Acidobacteriaceae bacterium
TGACGCCGATGAGCGAAGTAGCGGGACGCATGGCTGTCCAGGTTGGCGCTCAATATCTAGAGCGGCCGAACGGTGGCCGCGGCATTTTGATCGGCGGAATCCCCGGAGTGGCGCCGGCCAATGTAGTCGTGATCGGCGGCGGCATCGTTGGACACAACGCCGCCAAAATGGCCTGCGGTCTGGGCGCGAATGTCACGATTATCGATCGTAGTCTCAACCGGCTGCGCGAGCTTGATGATATCTATTTCAACTCGATTCGAACGCTCGCCTCGAACACCTACACGATTCGCGAAGCCGTGCGGCACGCAGACCTCGTCGTGGGCGCGGTTCTCATACCGGGCGCGTCTGCTCCGAAACTGGTTCGACGCGACATGATCTCGCGCATGAGACCAGGCTCGGTGATTGTAGACGTCGCGATCGACCAAGGCGGTTGTGTCGAGACCGCTCATGCGACCACCCACACCGATCCGATCTATTACGTGGATGGCGTGCTGCATTACTGCGTATCGAACATGCCCGCTGCGGTGCCGCACACCTCGACTTACGGATTGACCAACGCCACTGTTCCTTATCTCCTAACGCTTGCGGACAAAGGATTGGAGCGAGCGTCAGAAGAGAGCAACGCAATCAAAGAAGGCGTGAATACATACCAGGGCGAGATCACATATCCCGCTGTGGCCGAGTCTCAAGGCAAAGCCTGGCGAGAGCTCGCCACTGTCATGTAAGCTCAAGCTTTACGCACTATAAGATTTCGCAAACGCTTCCCTGAACTTAAGCATCTCGTCCTTGGTTCCCACCGAGACGCGAATCCAATTCGGCCAGACCGGCCACGAGCGGCCGATTAAGA
The DNA here is from genome assembly GCA_019244945.1 of Acidobacteriaceae bacterium. Lineage (GTDB taxonomy): Bacteria > Acidobacteriota > Terriglobia > Bryobacterales > Bryobacteraceae > Bog-105. Next base: position 848 of record JAFASD010000524.1, read on the forward strand.
CATTCTGAGCGGCCATGTCTTTAGCGAAATCTCGTCCGGGCCGCTTGACGTTGATCATGAAACAATTCGTTTCCGAGGGAATGAATTCCACATTCTTTGCGGCGAGCCACCGGAACGTGTCCTCCCGAATGCCAGTCATGTACTTGCGCCGCTCCGTAACGAGACTCTTTACTTTCAGACTGGCGTTTGCGGCATACATAGCGGTGATCGGCATCGCTCCAGCGCTCCACTGGGTTACCTTCTGCAGCAGGTCGGGACGGGCAATGGCCGCACCGGCTCGCAATCCAGCCATTCCGTAGAGTTTCGAGAACGTTCGCAGTATGACGACATCCTTGCCACTCGAAGCCATATCCGTACAAGGGACCGCGCTTTCCGAAAAGTGAATGTAAGCTTCGTCGATCATCACGACAGAGCCTTGCGGTTTATTGGCCACAAGATACTCAATATCGGAACGGCTGGTGACCGTGCCGGTCGGATTATTTGGATTGCAGACATAGAACAAACCTGCATCGGGCGCCGCGGCCAACATGGCCTTTACATCGTGATCATAAGTTCCGCTTTTTAGAGGCACATTGATGACTTTCGCGCCGGCATATTTGGCTGCCATCTCTCCTGCTTCATAGCCTGGATCGGCTTTCACAAACGGGCGATCTTTCAAGCAGAAGGCGAGAACAGCTTGGTGCAGGGGCGCGCTCGATCCAGGGAAGATCTCGAGGTAGCTTTCCTCTGATCTGCGGCTGAACTTCACGTCGAGGGTTTCAGCCAGGCTTTGAGCGAGCATGTCGGTGGCTTCCCACATGTACCGGCCGCCCTGCTTAGCGGCGCTGCAAACCGCGTCGACGGCTTCGGCGCATGGCCCAAGCGGATTCTCGTTGGCGTTAATCTTAACGGCATCGGCTGGAAGGGACGGCAGCTTGGACATCTGGGCGAGAGCATGCTCGTTGTAGAACGGCAGCGTCGCGCCTGCCGTCAGAATGGTTGCAATGCGTCCGAAGGTCCGGCGGGAAAACCCGCGCCGCAGCAAATCCGATTGTTGTTCCGCGCTCAATGATGACGGCATGGTGTCCTCCCGTGAGTACCTCTCAGAATTGTATTCAATTACCATGTACTACATGAAATGTTTTTTGGGTCAATCCGGTATGCGCTTACATTTAGTGGTCCTCTCGAGTCTCGCTCTTATTTCACCTCTCTGCAGGTTGTCCGCTGATCCGATCAGTCAGATCAACCAACTAGTTGTATTTGGAGACAGCCTCTCCGATGACGGAAACGCCTACATTGCGAGCGGCGGGGCCTTTCCGGGGCCGAATTACGCCGTCGGCCGATATACGGATGGGCCGAATACAACGCCTAAGACGACCGGCCCATTTGGGCTCTGGGAGGAACAGTTGGCCGGCGACGTAGGTCTGGCTGATCCCCAACCGTTCCTAGCGGGAGGAACCACTTACGCGGTCGCCTCCGCGGAAACAGGATCGAACGGCAAATTCGATGTTACAGACCAGCTCAATTACTTCAAGGTGGCGCATCCGGGCGGCGCGCCCAATGGCGCGCTGTATACGATCTGGGCGGGAGCGAACGACATCTTCGACGGGAAGAATCCCGTGACAGCTGCCGATAACCTGTTCGCCAATATCCAAACACTGCATAGCGAGGGCGCTAAATACTTTTTATGGCTCAACCTGCCTCCGCTTGGCGACACGCCCTATGGTTACAGTCACGGCTTAGTGAACGGGCTGAACACTCTGACCACCGAATTCAACAATGAGTGGTCGGTCGATCTCGGCAAACTGCAGAGCTCGGGAATCCAGGTGGTTGGCGTGAACATTGGGATTTTGTTCAACCAGATTGCCGCGGATCCTTCTGTTTACGGCTTTACCGATATCAAAGATTCCGCCCGGGGTTTGGCGGGGGTAAATCCCAACGATTATCTGTTCTGGGATGACGTCCATCCCACGACTGCTGCCGACGCTCTGGTTGCGGATCTCGCACTTCATGATTTCGTAGCGACTCCAGAGCCAGCGACGTTTGGTCTTATCGGTCTTTGCGGTCTGCTTCTCGCCGGCTTCCGGATGCGCCGCAAGAATGTGAGCTGCTAAAAGCGGAACGTCGCGGCTAACGGACTGCCATTGGGCATTTTGCCATTCGGCACCACGAAAACCTGTCCTGCGTGCAGGATTGTCTGCACTACGGCATCATTGATCAAGTCTTCATCGTCAGCCGCCCCGGTCTCGCGTCCCTTAACCTTATAAGTCGTCTCATCAAAATAAGTCG
>JAFASD010000528.1 GCA_019244945.1 Acidobacteriaceae bacterium
TCGCGCCTGCTCAGGCGACATGTACGCGGGCGTGCCGGTGGTTTGCCCGGGATCGGTCAAGGCCGTCAGCGTGCTCTCGGCGGTTCCCGCCAGCGCCGGTTTTCGCCGCGCCCTTAGTTTCGCCAGACCAAAATCGAGAATCTTCGTTTGCCCGCGTTTGGTAATGAAAAGATTCGCGGGCTTCAGATCCCGGTGGATAATGCCGCGCGAATGCGCCGCTTCCAGTGCATCGGTGATCTCGAGCGCGCACTCCAGCAGCATATCGAGCGGAAGCGGCTCGCCGTTTATGCGATGCTTCAGCGTCTCGCCTTCGAGCAGCTCCATCGCGAGGTATGGCGAACCCTCGAATTCCCCGACTTCATACACCGTGCAAATGTTCGGATGGTTGATGGCTGCTGCAGCTCGTGCTTCACGCGCGAACCGCTCCACGGCCGCTTCTCCCTGTGCGATCTCCTGCGGAAGAAATTTCAGCGCGACCTCGCGCTCCAGCTTCAAATCCTCAGCGCGATAGACAACGCCCATTCCACCGCCGCCAAGTTCCTCAATAACTTGATAGTGCGAAACGGTCTTGCCGATCATCCCTGAAAACGCAGAATATCACTCAAGCGTGAATATTGAATTGCTCGCCGTTTACACGGCGGATGAAACATAATAGAGAAGAGGCACGTCTAGTGAGCCATCCGAACAGGATTATCCTGTCCGCCTGTCTCTCTAACTCCTCCGAGGAAAATATGAAATGAGCAGTACACCACAACAGCCCACATATGTTATTCCCCCGCCTTCCGGTCCGAATTGGAAAGTACCGGTATTGATCGGGGTTCTGGTTCTTCTAGCAGCCTCAAACATTTACTTGTTTGTTGAGCTGGATCATGTCAGAACCGACAGCCGGCATGATATGGCCAAGCTGAACCAGGATTTCACTAACGCAATCGACAAGATGCGTATCGATTCGAACGAAGAAGTTCGGCGGTCGCGCCGGAGCGTCGAGGATTTGCAGGCCCGTCTGGCGGAACAACGCCGGGCGGCGAATCTGGCGGTAGGCCAAGCCAAAATCGATGCTCAGAGGAAAGTAGAGCAGCTGCAATCCAGAGTCGCTACCGAACAGGCTCAGCAGGAGCAGGCGATACAAGCCGTCAAGCAGACCGCGGATACTGCCACTACTCAGCTCGCAACCGTTTCCACGGACGTGGGTAACGTGAAAACGGACGTGCAAAATACAAAGAGCCAATTGGAACAAACGATCGCCAACTTGAAACGGGCGACCGGCGAATTAGATAGCCATGAGAGCCTGATCGCTACCAACGGAAAGGAGCTAAGGGCGTTGAGGGAGCTGGGAGAACGGAATTACTCTGAATTTACAATCGCCAAGGCCAAGAAACCCAGCCGTGTTGCGGATGTCATGGTTCAACTGAAAAAGGTCGATACCAAGCACAACCGCTTCACCATTGAGCTGACCGTTGACGACAGAACAGTCGAAAAGAAAGATCGCACCATTAACGAACCGATTCAGTTTTATACATCGAAGGCCAGACAACCGGATGAGATTGTGGTGAATCAGGTGCGTAAGGACACGATCGTAGGCTATCTCGCAACTCCCAAAGTTCAAAATGCGAGAGCTGGAACGTAAGAATATCTGGAGCTTTTATGCGATATCCTGAGCAACTGATCGCGCTGATGCGCGAAGACTTGAGACAGTATGGCGTTCAAGAAACGCGAACGCCCGAGGAAGTTGACCGCGCTTTGAAGCCGGGCGGAGGCACCGTGCTGATGGTCATTAATTCCGTGTGTGGCTGTGCGGCAGGGAAGGCGCGGCCGGCGGTCGGCATGGCGCTGGCGCACCACAATCATCCGGAAAGCACGGCGACTGTGTTTGCCGGCGCGGACCTCGAAGCGGTCGCTAGAGTTCGCGAGCTGCTCCCGGGCGCCCCGCCCTCCTCACCGTCTATGGCGCTGTTCCGCGACGGCAAGCCCGTCTTCATGCTGCATCGGCATGAAATTGAAAGCCGTCAGGCACCCGAGATTGCCAAACTCCTGACCGAGGCTTTTGATCAGTATTGCGTCACTGCAACGAAATAGCGTTGCGCTGAACTGATCCATACAGGGCGCGTGCTTCGATAAATTTCCGGACCTGCGGCGGTAATTCGGGCGTCGGCTCACCGGCAGCCAGCCTCGCCCGAATGCTGGAGCTTGAAACAGGAAGAGCCAGGTTATCCAGCCGAAGCACGCGCGCATTCGCAGGAATGTGATACTGTCCGCCGGGTCGCGTGACCACGATAAATGCGGTGAGCTTCACAACCTCCTTCCAATCTTTCCAGCTTTCAAGCTCGTCGAAAGCGTCCGATCCGATCAAGAAAAACAATTCATCTGTCGGTTTCAACTCTGCTGTAACCCGGTTCAGCGTATCAACCGTGTAGCTCGGCTGGCTGCCTTCTTCCAACCGGGAAACGGCAAAGGCGGGAAAATGCGCGCAGGCGATCTCGACCATTCGAAATCGGTCGTCATAGGGCGTCAGGGCCGTTGGGTCTTTGTGCGGAGGGTGGGCCGCGGGCACGAAAAGGACTTGGCTCAACGAAAACTGTTCTAAAGCTTTTTCGGCGATCAATAGGTGCGCATTGTGGATGGGATCGAAGGTCCCTCCAAACAGGCAGATCCGCATAACGATCAGCAGAGCAGCTTCGCACTCTCCGGCTCGCTCGAGATCTGTTCGCGCGCCGCACGCGTGGCCAGCTCGTCACACCGGTTGTTATCCTCGTGGGACGCGTGGCCTTTGGTCCAAGACCACTGGGTTCGGTGCGTGGTGGTCAGTTGCTCGAGAGCCATCCACAAATCCTGATTCTTGACCGGCTTCTTGCCGGCGCTCTTCCATCCATTCCGTTTCCAGGCGGTTATCCACTGCGTGATGCCGTTTTTCAGATATTCGGAATCCGTAATGATTTCAACTGAGCAGCTCTCTTTCAGCCGTTTCAGGCCTTCGATCGCGGCAGTAATCTCCATCCGGTTGTTGGTCGTGTGCGGCGCACATCCGAAGATCTCCCGCTTGTATTCGCCGAACCGGAGAATGCAAGCCCATCCGCCCTTGCCAGGATTGCCCGAGCATGCGCCGTCTGTGATGAGCTGTACGTGTTTCAAGCGACTTCCGCGCACTCCGGAAGCTCATTGAACTGGTGGTGGAAAAACGCATCGACGATCTCGAGAATTCTACTTATTTCCTGCGCCCTATAAATCTCGGCTCGAAGCTTGGAGCCGTTGCGCACCCCATGAGTGAAGTACGTGGCAAATTGCTTCATCTTGCCGATCGCATCCGCCTCGCCGTGTTCCTCGAGCATAAAATAGTACGTCTTCATCATCTGATACCGCTCGAGATCCGGGGGCACGCAATAGGAGCCTGTGCGGACGTACTCGTCGATCTGCCGGAAGATCCAGGGATTGTAAGAGGCGGTGCGTCCAATCATGATCGCATCACATCGGGTGTCG
>JAFASD010000136.1 GCA_019244945.1 Acidobacteriaceae bacterium
TGATCGGCCTCACCCGCCATATTGGCAAAGGTCTTCGCAACGAATCGCCGTTAGCGAAGCGACGATCGAGTAATAGCGTTCTCACGAAGGCCGCAACACTTCAAGCAACTGCAAAGGACTATTCGGAACGTTTGTGATTTGCTGGCACCTTCCGGTATTTTGCCGTTCTAGGGACGGAGTCCGAATGGATGTGTAACTTCGTAAATATAAAAATGCTCGGGAGGAATCGGGCCGAAGACAAACGGAAGCGGGCCTAGCACGGAGGCATAGAAACCAGCGCCTAATTCGACATTAACCGTGCTCACCCAACTACTGGGTTCTTTTACGATCACTTCGCGGCGCTGCAGCATACTGGGCGGAATTTGAAACGTACGGGTATTGTGCTGCGGAACGGCGATGAGATCTCCGGGGCGATAGATATCGTTTCCAGGACGAATGGGCGCAGCTCCAAACGCTTGCATATAGTATTGAAATCCCCAGTGCCCTTCAAACCAAAGTTTTCCCGGTTCGTTCTGCATTTTTTCGTGAATAAGCTGTGCCGTGCTCCTCTGTAAGTTGGCGAGGCTGGTATCACCCCATGCAACGCACAGCGATAAAACTCCGGACAACGCAAGCGGGGCGACCCGCTTCATTAGCAATGTGGACTCGAAGGAAGCCTGGAGCTTTTCCAGATTTCGTGCTATCAAGATGGCCGCTGCGGGGACCAACGGCAGAATCGAACGCCCATTATTGGTCCAGTTAATTAATGATGCGAATATAAGCGTTCCGAGAATCCAGACCGCTAAGAAGAGCGATTCGGCGTCCCACTGCTTGAGAAACTCTCCTGTTACCCAAAAGTGCCAGCGGCGTAATTGAGCAGGCTCTAGTTGGCGGCGCCGTATGGGCTCGAGGAGCGCGAGAGCTGCGAGCGATAATCCGCCGGCTGCAAAAAGACCGGCTTCCACGCATACCAGTGCAAGATGCTCCCTGCCGGTGTAGCCCAAGTAGAGCCAATCTTCGACTGCAAAGAAACTGAGCAAGGCGAGAGCCAGCGCGGCAATGGTCAATTGCAAGCGCGACCAGAGAAGCGGAGCATACAGCAGAGCAGGCAAAACGCAGCCGCCCGCGAATGACAAGCCTACGAGCGCTTTCCCGAGCAAAGAGAGATGCGAGTGGGCTTGAGAGCTGAGCGCAAATCCGGCGATGGAAAAGAGCAGACGATAACCGTACAAGCCGCGAGTCCAGAAGACATATCCCACGAACATGGCTGCCGGAATCGAGAGATACCAACCCCAGGGTAGAAGACGACGCTTGCGCGCTAACGAATACACGATCAGGAAAAGAAATGAGAAGATGCCGAAATACTTGGTGAAGACACAAGCTCCGAGAGCGATGACAGACCCGATTAAGTACATCGGCTTCATCGCATCCAATCCCTCAATCCATAAGATTGTGCCAACCATCCAGAAGGCGACCATCGTCGTGTCGCACATAACGGTGCTTGAGGAAACTAGAAAAACAGGGGTCAGCAGCGCAATTGCGGACGCCAGCAATGGAAGGCGAGTAAATCGCTGGGCCAATCGATAGGTACCAAGCACGACTACTAATGCAGGTAGGAGATACGCGAGATGCATCGCTCTCTCGGACCAGCCGGCGATCAGTCCAACGAGCGCAATGTAGTAGGAAGAAAGCGGCGGGTTTGACGCGACGCCGGACATCGGCTGATCCGCAAGGTTCCAGACGACGCGAAATCCGTACGGGTCTAGCGGATGTTTTGTGATCTGCTGCCCTACCCAAATGAAAAGCGGCTCGTCGATCTGGAAGGCTCTTCCGGAAAATGGCAGAAGGCAAATTAGGGTGAGCGCCGCAAGAACTAAGTAGGCGCGAGCAGGCGACCAAGCGCTAAGGCTTGGGCGTTCAGTGGGACGTCCGGCGACTTTTGTGGATGTTGTTTTTGGTGTGGCGGCCGCTTTCTGTTGCCGCCCGCGTTTCGGCTGCGTGGTTGGCTGTCTGGGCACACGGCTCCGCAGGCCATGATAGCTTACGCACGAGTTTCTGACTCCAGCTAGATCATCGTATGCTGGAAAGGTCGCGTGAGGCGGGGGCGTAGCTCAGTTGGATAGAGCATCAGCCTTCTAAGCTGAGGGTCACAGGTTCGATTCCTGTCGCCCCTACCAT
>JAFASD010000170.1 GCA_019244945.1 Acidobacteriaceae bacterium
CTGAGACCCCCAGCCAAGACCTGGACCAGCAGTTAGTACGCGGCAGATACGCCGAGCTCCGAATGTTGTATTACATCGGGAAAGACATCACGCGTTGGACCGAACAATGCGCGGAGACGGTAGCCATCTCCGGCGCCTTCGAGGGCCGACGTATACGCCCAGAGACGTTCGCGGTGTTTTTGGTGCAGCACGTTCCCGCCCACGTCCGCACCAAGCTCGAAGGATGGGGCGTTCTCGATTTCTGCTCGTTATTCCGTCGCTCCCTTGGGTTGCATGCCGTCTTCCATGAGCTTCCTGCCTCTGAAAGCTTCTCTCCAGGCTTCCTGCGCCGCTATCATCGATACCTCGATCAGTGGTTCGAACAGCGGTTGAAAGACGCTCCGTTTGACCGTCCACAAGAAAACGAGTTCACGTTCGACCTCTATGCCTCTGGAGAGTACACGTTGATGCTCGAGCAAAGCTGGGGCACCGAACCGGGTAACTCGTAAGATTCCTCGCGTGCCCATTTATTGCCGGGCTGAAGCGGGAAGTATCCTAATAGCATGAATCTCCCCAGATTCGTGCTCGCAGAGCAGTCATTTCCGGATCGAAGCATCCCCCATATTCGCGAACACATTCTGAAAGAGCTCGCGCAAGCAGATTTCGCCTCTCGCGTTCCCAACGGCGCTCGAATCGCTATCGGCGTGGGCAGCCGGGGCATTTCGAATATCTCGGGAATCGTGCGCGCGGTGGTCGATTTTTGGAAGGAGCACGGGGCTGCGCCTTTCATCTTTCCGGCGATGGGAAGTCATGGGGCCGCGACCGCAGAGGGTCAGGCAGACGTGCTGGCCCATTACGGCATTCACGAGGCGACCATGGGCGTGCCCGTGCTTAGCTCGCTCGAAGTGGTACCGGTGGGGAAAACACCGGAGGGCATTGAGACCTTCATCGACAGGAATGCCTATGAATCGGATGGCGTGTTTCTGGTTGCGCGAGTCAAGTGGCACACCGATTTTACTGGCGAGATCGAGAGCGGCTTGCTCAAAATGATGGCGATCGGGCTCGGAAAATTTGCAGGCGCGCAGCAGTACCACACGTTTGCTTATCGCCTTGGACTCGAGCAAATGATCCGCAGTGTCAGCTCTAAGGTGTTTGAAACGGGCAAGATTCTCGGCGGCTTGGCGATTCAAGAAGGCGCGCACCACGAAACGGCCGGACTGGTGGGCATCAACGCTTCGCAAGGCATCGAAGCGATGATCGCCCGGGAAGAAGCCCTATTACGCGAGGTGAAATCCTGGAGAGCGAAACTGCCCGCACCGGAGATCGATGTCCTAATTGTTGATGAAATCGGCAAGAACATCAGCGGCGCCGGAATGGATACCAAGGTGATCAATCGCAGCGTTAACGGGCATGCGAACCCATTTCCGGACCTGCCCTTCGTTCACCGCATCTATGCGCGCGGCCTGAGCGATCTGACGTATCACAGTGGGGTCGGGCTGGGCATGGCGGACGTGGTTCACGATCAACTAATCCACGATGTGGATTGGACGCCGACTTACATCAATTCGCTGACGGCTTCGACGCCGGCCTGTATTCGGACTCCGATTCACTTTCCCAACGATCTCGAAGCTTTGCAAAGGATCGCTCCCACGGTCGGGAAGATCGATCTGTCGACGGTGACATACTGCCGAATTCTGAACACGTTGGAGTTGGTGAACGTCGTTATCAGCGAGAACCTGATTCCGGCACTATACCCGAACGTGAAAGTGACTTCGAAGCCGTTTGAGTTGCAGTTTGATTCGTCGGGCGATCTCGAGGAGTTTGAAGCGACCGCAGAATTGCCGGAGGATTCTGGCGATTTCGAACCGGGTCCGGAACCACCTACTCCCGAAATGGTGCGAGGCTGAGCTCTCGGGACAGCCTGCAAGTCTAAATGGCAAGGATCCTGAAAGCCTCGGCAGCCGAATGGGTGCCTGCGAGCCACGATCTTTCTCGATTGCGGGCCGCGGCTCCCGCTTGCCGTGGGTGTGAGCTGTATCAACACGCGACACAAGTCGTCTTTGGGGAAGGGCCGCCAGACGCAAAAGTGGTGATGGTCGGCGAGCAGCCCGGCGATGAAGAAGATCGGAGAGGTCATCCATTCATCGGCCCCTCGGGGAAACTCCTGAGCAAAGCCATGCAGGAAGCGGGCCTGGACCGAGAGAAGATCTACGTGACCAACGCAGTAAAGCACTTCAAGTTTCTTGAGCGCGGCAAACGGCGCATCCATGCGAAGCCGAGCGGAATCGAGATCTCGGCGTGCAAGCCCTGGCTCGAGGCGGAATTGGCGGCAATTGAGCCCGAGCTGGTGGTCTGTTTAGGCGCAACCGCGGCGCAATCGCTTATGGGGAGCGCTTTCCGAATTACCGCCTCGCGAGGTAAATTTTTTCCGCATCCTTGGGCTAAAGAGCTCACAGCGACCGTACACCCGTCGGCAATTTTGCGCGCGCCTGAACGTTACGAAGAAGAATATGAGTTATTCTTGCGCGACTTGAGAGTGATCGCAGGCAGGGTCAAGGAACTGGAAAAAGCGAGTTAGTTCATCCCGGCTCTCCAGCGTTCGATCAACAGCAGTTGCTTTTCGACTTGCTCGCGCTCAGGGGTGTCCGGCTCGAGCCGCAGATAAGTTTCCAAATCAGCCTTGGCGGCGCGATGGTTCAATTGCCGCAGATGGACGATCCCCCGATGACGGTACTCCTCCGCATACTCGGGCATGGCGGCGATCAATAAATCGAGCACTTGGCGCGCCTTGTCGAATGCTTCGCCTCGCAGGTAAATCGCCTTCAAGTTACTCAGCATCCGCACCAGGATCTGGCGCTTGCTCACGGGGGCGAGAACGGCTGGATTCGCGCGCAAATCGACCCCGGCGGTCTGCTTGGCGAGAGCCGCGCAATCGGCGAACGAAAGAATCCGGCCGTTGTTAAAAGGATCAACCCAATAGCGCGCCTCAGAATCTTCGTAAGCGACGATGAAATGGCCAGGCAAGCCGACGCCATAAACCGAGCGGTGAAGGCGGCGGGCAATTTCGATGTAGAGGACCGAGAGAGAAATAGGGATACCCAGCCGACGCATCAAAACCGAGTTTAAGCAGCTATTCCGCGGATCGTAGTACTGCTCTTCGTTGCCGCGGAACTGGAGCACGTCGAACAGGAGCTCATTGGCCGCTTTGATGAAATCAAGACCATTGGCGCTCGCGCTGAGCTGGCACGAAATCTGCTCTGCCAAATTGTCCAGGCGGAACAGCGAAGCTTCAAAATCCAAACCAGGAAATTCGATGCTGGCCAGCTCGAGAGCCGCAATATCCAGCGAAACGTGCGATCGTTCATCGCGCAAAGCATCGAGCAGACGCTGCACGGGCAATAGATTACCACTTGACTGGCGGTAAAAACAGATCGAGGTCTAAGCTAAAGCCGAGAAGTCCTCGGCCTCGACAACCGCGTTCCTGTCGACTGGATGTGGTTCTCCGTCGGAAGCGCTTCCGGCTTGCGTGCACACATAATGAACCCCGTCTGAGCCTTCAAAGATCGCAAGCACTGGTTGATTGCCGAAGGCGTGACGATCACTGCCGACCAGGGCGGTATGCTGAGTGCCTTCCTGTTTGAATTTCAGCCGGTAAATTCGCCGGTCTTTGACGGGGCCGGCGGACGCGGCGACGCGCTCCCGGATGGTTCGATACATTTCTTCGGCCTGGTGCAAATCATTCGCGGAGGGAACAAAAAAACGCATTAAAACTGCCTCTAGGGAATACCCTAAAATCGACTTCTAGAACTTATTCTAGCCTGCGACCCAAGCAACCGACAGAGGCAAAGCAGTTAAAATCTCTTCAATTTCGATGGGTAACATCCAGAATGGCGGAATCGTCTTGCGTTGTGTGATGCTATTCGCCCCCTTGGCATCTAAATTCAAGGAGATCACGGATGAAGCCACCCGGAGCGTTAGAGCCGCACCAAACCGATCCACCCGAAGCTGAGACGCGGTCGACCCCGCTTCATCCCAACGAATTTCCCCAAGTCGATCTGGATGAAAGCGCGCCTTCGAAGACGCATTGGTGGGTTTGGGCCCTGATTTTTGCCCTGATCGCATACGGTTGTTATCGGCTGTACAACTACGAAAACGGGAAAAAGGCAGCCTTGGCGGGTAAAAAAGGCGCGGCGATGGCGCAACGAAGCGTTCCCATCATGGCTTCCGCGGCGCACCAGGGCGACATGCCGGTCTACCTGCAAGGCCTCGGAACAGTAACAGCGTTCAACACGGTCACCGTGAAAACGCGCATTGACGGGCAACTCACCCGGGTCAGCTTCAGCGAAGGCCAGAATGTGCATGAGGGAGACGTGCTAGCCGAGATTGATCCGCGACCGTACCAGGTAGCGTTGGATCAAG
>JAFASD010000238.1 GCA_019244945.1 Acidobacteriaceae bacterium
CACGCTCATTCCAAAAAGGGCTTCGAGACCAGAATGGCGCCTCAGCCGAAACGCAAGTTCAACGTCAATTAAGTCCGCCCCAAACGGCGTCGCCTACGCTATGTCGTTTGCGATCGCGTATCTGGTCATCTGCGCCGTCGAGTGCAATCCGAGCCTCTGCATGATCGCAGCGCGATGGAACTCCGCAGTTCGTACCGAAATCTTCAGTTCGGTCGCGATTTCCTTCGCGCTACATCCGAGAGTAATCAGCCGCAGAACTTCGCGCTGCCGAGCCGTAAGATCACTCCTTGTAGGACTTGCCTGAATTCCGCCGTCTTCCTGGGGTGCGGCCGAATTGAGAAGTGTTTCACCTTCGAGAACTGCGTGCAGAGCCGAAATTAGTTCCTGCGCCGGCACACGCTTCGATAAGTAAGCCTTCGCACCAACCCGGGCAGCTTGATCTACATAGCTCGAATCGCCATACATCGATAGAAATACAATCGGCAACGATGGTTGGCGCTCCAAAGCTTTTCTGGCGGTCATGAATCCGTCGCCGCCGGGCATGCTCACGTCCAGGATGGCAACATCAGGCTGGAAATTCTCCAGAGCATTAATGAACGCCGCACTATTGTCGACGGCGAGTACGTTGAACTCGTGCTTCATCATTGCCCCAAGCGCGTCCAGGATGAGGTGATGGTCATCTCCCAGAAGTAGCTTCGGGAGTGTGGTGGGCGTTACGCCTGTCATGTCCGATATCATCAGTTTCTTTGCTCCGGTGTACGATAAATTTCGTTCGCAGACTCTCTTAGTAAGTTTACGAAGCCAATTTATAGGATTACCACTAGGAATGCGCCTAGCGTAATGGGGGACTCAGCTGCACGCCTGCGCGAATCCCTTGAACAATTTTAACTGCTCCGGATCTTTGTTTATCTGGTCCTCGGGATGCCATTGGATCGCCACAACGAAAGATCTGTCAGGCCGTTCGAGGCCTTCCACAGTGCCATCCTCAATGTCCCGTGCAGAGACTCGAAGCGCTGACCCGATTCGGTCTGCCGCCTGATGGTGGCGGGAATTGACCCTCCAAGCAGTCCTGCCTGCAATGTTTGCGAGCTTGCTCTCCGGTTCAATCGCAACCTCATGCGCCGGAGTGGCCTTGTCCTCTGTTTCAGGATCGTGCCGCGCTGAAGACGGAAGGTGTTGAATCAACGTCCCCCGATGATAGACATTCAGGATCTGTAATCCACGACAAATAGCGAGAATGGGCACATCCTTTTTAAGGGCTTGGTGAATCAAGTCGAGCTCGATCGCATCCCGCTCATCATCGGGCTGCTCGGTTTCGGGCTGCGGCTGTTGACCGTACAGCTGCGGATTCACATCGGTGCCCCCGAGCAAAACGAGCCCGGCGCAATCGTTTAAAGAAACCGAACCCGTTGCAAGAACGGATTTCGGCTCCATGCCGCCAGCGCGAACAGCATCTTCATACGGCTTCAACTTATCGGCGCGCCGATACGGTAACAATACACGTTTGCCCATATTCGCTAGTTTCGTTAAAAGCTCGGTGAAACGGCTTGCGACTGACCGTCACCAGTCAGGCAGAGTGCGAGCCAAATGCCTATCCAAGATTTGAACATAGTCTTCAAAATCAGCGAACGTTGCAATCTGAAGTGCGACTATTGCTACTTCTTTTTCGCCGGCGATGAAACATGGAAAAAGCATCCACCGCTAGTTTCCCGCCAAGTCATTGAAGATCTTGGCGCTTTCGCGGCGCGTGCAGCGCGGGATTTCGAAATCAAAATCATCACTCTTATTTTTCACGGCGGCGAGCCTTTGCTAATGAGCAAGCCGCGGTTTGCGGACATGTGCGAAACGCTTCGCGGACACGAAAGCGGCTTTGAATTTAAGTTCGCGTTACAGACGAATGGGGTTTTGGTGGATGACGGATGGATTGATCTTTTCGACCGATACAAGATCGGGGTTGGCGTGTCGCTGGACGGGCCACCGGTGGTTAATGACCTGCATCGTCTGGACCTGAAAGGCCGCAGCTCCTATGATCGAACCGTAGCGGGTTTGCGCCGGCTGCAAGAGGCGGCTGCGCAGGGAAGAATATCCGGGACAGGGCTGCTTTCCGTTATTAATCCTTTCGCGGACGGCGCCAAGGTATACCGTCATTTCGTACATGATCTGGGCGTAACTCACCTTAACTTCTTAACTCCTGATTACAATTGGGACTCGGTCGTGAGCGAATCCGTGATTCGCGGCGTGGAGAGATTCTTACTGGCGTCCCTGCGAGCCTGGCTTGCCGACAAGAATCCCAAAATTCGCATTCGGGTGTTCTCAGAGTTGCTCGCGGCAATACTTAATCCGCATTTCATGCAGTCTCTTCACGTTTATGGCGGCGACTACCGGAACATCATCTCGGTTTCTTCGAACGGTGATCTAGGGCCTGAAGATACCCTGCGCATTCTGGACCAACGCTTTACCTCGATGGGCTTGAATGTCGCCAGGAATGACTTGCGGGAGATGGTTGAAACTGAAGCATGGCATGAGCAGGCCGATGCCGCGACTATAAGGCCGGACGGTTGTAAGGATTGCGGATGGTGGAAGATCTGCAAAGGCGGCAGGCCGACAAATCGTTATTCGAAGGCCCGCGGTTTTTCCAATCCCTCGATCTATTGCTCCGGTCTGAAGAACATGTACGCGGAGATTGGGGCGTTCTTGGTGCGAAACGGGACCCCGCTTTCCGACATCGCTCTGCGCCTTGCCAGTTGATTGATAATCGCCTTGCAGAAACATTTTTTTCCGGTGTAACGCGCTTTTCGGAAATGTCACTAGATTGCGAAAGCCGCAAACGGCTTATCACACGAAGAAAGGAAGATTCAAATGTCTGAACTAGAAAAAGCAATTGCAAATCGCGTCGAGAATAACGCAGATTTGGAAGGGGCTCGGGAACTCGTCGACGCTCACATTGATGCCGTATCCGGCGGCCTATACTTCGAACAGTCGTTCTGGTCATTCGGCCAGTCATTCAGCAGATACATCGACCACCAGTAGATCGAGCGATGACCAAGAGTGCGTAAGTCAATTCGTTGAACGATGCGTGCTTTACCAAGTGAAGCGAAGTAAGCCGCGTCGTTCCGCGATTGATCGGCACTCGATCAAAAGCCATGTCAAGCCAGAACGTCATCAACATGCCCGAATCAGGCGCTAGCAAAACGAAACAAATGGACCACAATCGTATATTTCGTCCAGAAGCAATAGACGCTTACAGAACCCGCCGCGCAGGCGAACCCTGGGATGCCAGAACTCGATTTGAAGGCTGGACTATCACCAGCTTGACGATCACGGCCATCGCTGCGATTGTGTTCCTATTCCTGGGAAGGTGATGACGCCCATGGCCGCCGCCCCGATCCCAACCGCTGCCCATCCTCGACGCGTTCCTGTGGTTCTTCAGGGTGAGCTGAGTGAGTGCGGCCTTGCCAGTCTCGCCATGATAGCTGCCGCTTGGGGTCTTAAATCAGATCTTGCCGCTTTTCGGGCACGACTAACGGCTACACCTCGCGGCATCAGTTTACGAAGCTTGATGAGTATTGCCGCTGGCATTGGCCTGGCAGCCCGGCCCATACGCATTGGCCTCCAACGTCTTGGAGATCTGAAGCTGCCCGCCATTCTGCACTGGAATATGGATCATTTTGTGGTGTTGGAACGGGTAAAGGGCGACACCGCTACCATCGTCGATCCGGCACGCGGCCGATTACGAGTGCCGCTCGATTCCATGTCGCCACATTTTACGGGCATCGCCGTCGAGTTCACACCCACTGACGGTTTTCGGCCTGGCGTGATGCGTCTCTCGCGCAGCTTTCGGCGGGCGTGGCTGGACGACCGAGAACTGCGGTCTTCAGCCTTTTCCATGCTGTGGCTTACATTGCTCCTCCAGCTCACCATCATCGCCATGCCATTTGCTTACCGCAGCGTCATTGATCGAGCAAATCGAGGATTTTCAGATGCACATTTGATCTGGATCGCGTGTGGCATCGCTCTGATGATGATTGTGCAAGCCGGCTCAGGCTGGAGCAGAGGATTGGTGGTCACCCGCTTGGGCAGCATCTTTGTCCATCGAGTATCCACGCAAATCGTTGCCAGGCTGTTTTCACTTCCAGTCGCCTTCTTCCAGCGGCAGATGCTGGGGGATGTGTTGTCACGCGTTCGATCCGTCGATACCATCCGGAGATTTGTTACGGATCAGGCTGTGCCCCTGGTAATAGACCTGATCGTCGGTTCCGTGACGGCGGGGCTAATGATCCTCTTCAGCCCGCATCTTGCATTTATCGTAATCGCGGGCTTGACGATTGAGATGGGCGTCAGGGTGATGAACATGCGCAGGCAGCGGGAATTATCAGAAGAATTGCTCGAAGCCGAAGGAAAGGAACTGTCTCGGCTGCTTGAATCAATACGCGCGATTCAGGCGATTAAACTTGCGGGCAGAGAGGCACAGCGGTTCGGTGTTTGGCAGAACGAGCTGATTCGGGTGTTAAATGCCAACACGCGTTTGAATCGGCGGCGTATTAGTGTAGGCACGATCGCATCGGCGGCTAGCGCTTTGGAATGGGCGGCGGTTCTGGCGGTCGGAGTTCTGGGAGTGGGTTTCGCGCCGGTTAGCACTGGCGTCCTGTTCGGGTTTCTCGCTTACCGTGGAGTTTTCCGCGAAAGAGTCTCGACCCTCACCGAAAATCTCTGGTCGCTGCAACTGGCCGGGGTTCACCTTCGGCGATTGGATGACTTGATGCTCGCCGACGCTGAGCCTCAGGGCGGCGGAGTCTCGCAGGTGGAAGGGCCTGGACACCTCAAGCTGGAGAACATCAGCTTTCGCTATGCGCCCAATGAGCCGCTCGTGCTGGATAACATCTCACTCGACATTCCCGCCGGCGCATGTGTCGCGATTACAGGTCCGTCGGGCAGCGGCAAATCCACTCTGATCAAGCTGATTTTGGGCATCGAAACGGCGCAACAGGGCAGCATACGTTTGGATGGCGTGCCGATTGAAACCGTCCACCGCCAGGCGTGGCGCGAGCGTTTTGGCACAGTGATGCAGGATGACACTCTGTTGGCAGGGTCGATCAGCGAAAACATTGCTTTTTTCGATTATCGAATCGACCTCGATAAAGTCCGCACAGCAGCCGTCGGAGCCGCAATTCATGAGGAAATCGCAGCCATGCCGATGGAATACGGAACCCTGGTCGGGGACATGGGCGTTCAGATCTCTGGCGGACAACGCCAGCGCGTCTTGATTGCGCGTGCGTTGTACAGGGAACCGAGCATCATTCTGTTCGATGAAGGCACGGCTAATCTCGACGCCGAATCCGAGCAGAAGATCTCGAACGTGCTGGCGACACTTGCGCCGACTCGCATCGTCGTGGCTCATAAATCGCACCTGTTGTCGGTTGCAGACATTGTTTATGAAGTCCGTGGGGGAAAAGTTTCGCGGGCCCGATGAAGCGCATAACGGAGTAATGCAGACTATGATTCACAATCTTCGATACGCCTGGCGTCAGTTGCGCCATTCTCCCGGATTCACATTTCTCGGCGTTGTAACGCTCGCGCTCGGAATAGGCGCCAATACCGCGATGTTCACAGTGGTCGAGAGCGTTCTGTTAAGGCCGCTTCCGTACATCGATTCGAACCGGCTGCTGCACATCGGCTTAGCGGGCACGGAGTCATCTGGATTCGGCTCATGGCTAGACTATTCCGATATTAAAGACCGCGCGCGCACGTTGTACGGGGTGGCTGCCTATTCGAACGACATCGCGGTAGTGCAGAGCAAAGATTCTTCAGTGAGTGTAGTCGCTTCCGAAGTAACCCCCAACTTGTTCCAGATTTTGGGCGTGCAACCGCTGCGCGGCCGAACCTTCTTGAAAAGTGAAGGACAAGCCAATGGACCGCAAGCCGTACTGCTTTCAGAAGGCTTATGGCGAGAGGTTTTCGGGGCCGACCCGAGCATTGTGGGCCGCAGCGTGCGCGTGAATGGACACGAACTGACCGTAGTTGGAGTGATGCCACGCACCTTCCGCTTTCCAGAATCGGCGGGACCGGATATGGAGAAAGGAATTTGGCTGCCCGTGCTCCCCACGCCGGAGATGTTGAAAGAGCGTGGGTACCGATTTCTATCGATTCTGGCGAAACCTGCACTCGGGATAACTGCGCCGCAAGTGCAGGCAGAGCTCGATGTGATTGCCAAGCGCATCCGTGATACGGATTCGCGCGCGACTCGAACACTAACGTTTCGGGCGCAGGCCTACCACGAGATGATTACGGGGCCCGTGCGCCATGTGTTTCTGGCACTGGTCGCGGCGCTCGGGTTAGTCCTGCTAATTGCGTGCGCGAATGTGGCAAATCTGTTGATCGCGCGTTGCCTGGCCCGTCAGCACGAATTTGCGGTACGCACGGCCCTTGGCTCCGGATTGCGGCGTTTGATTTGCCAAGTGATTGTGGAAGCCGGTCTGCTGAGCGCGCTAGGTTCTGCGCTTGCGCTGCTAATAGCGTATTGGATTACGGCAGCAATTCACATGTTGCCGCCAGGAATGATTCCGCAGGCCGAAGAGATTCGAGTCCGCTGGACTGTGGTGCTCGTCCTCTGCGGAATAGCGACCGTAACAACTGCCTTTTCAGCGGTGCTACCAGCGCTCTTCGTCGCGAGAACGGATCGGCAATCGATACTCCAAGCAACTTATCGCAGTTTAGGAACAAAGTCCATCAAAGCAAAAATTGGCGGCTGGCTGGTGGCCGGTGAAGTCGCGTTATCCGCGCTCCTGCTGGTCGCGGCAGGGCTGTTGTTTCGGACGCTATGGAGTCTGGAACACGCGGTCCTCGGTTTTGAGACTGCGGGTATTACCTCGTTCATCGCGGTGCCTGCGGATGCGTCGGGTTTCGGAAATATGATGCCCGGTGCAGCCGGCACTGAACCAGCTTCCGTGGCAACTACGGTCTACGTCCCTCTGCTCGAAGCTCTACGTCACACTCCCGGTTTTCGCGACGCGGCTTTGATTACTGCACTCCCATTTTCCGGATTCGACGTACGCACGAGTTTTCAAGTCGTGGGATGGCCCCACGACGTCGAGCACGGATTCCAGGTAAAGTTAACGGCCGTGAGCGGCGGATACGAGAAATTGATGGGGACTCCCGTTCTGCGCGGCCGAGGAATCAGGGAACAGGATGGTGTGAACGCGCCCTTTGTCGCCACGATTAACCAAGCCATGGCGCGAAAGTATTTCGCCGGCAAAGACCCACTGGGACAGCGACTCGATTTAGGCGGCAAGGAAATAGGCATGTTGAAGCCGTACACCATCGTCGGAATTATCGCCGATCAGATCGATACGGGCACCTCCCAACCTCCGCAGCCTCTGGTGATGCTGCCGTACCAGCAAATCCCGACAAGCTCTCTGTTTTATCCACCTTTGCTAAACACGGTCGTGCACTTTGTTGTGAAGACTCGCGGCAATGTGAACGTGGCGCCCTCGGCGCGCGCGACGTTCCATCGAATTGCGCCAAATCTAGCACTGGATAACTTTCAGACCATGCAAGAGGCGGTGGACCAAAGTAACTTCGGCGCGCGGCTGGGCCTTTACGTGATTGCCGCGTTCGCCGGTCTGGCCGTGCTGATGGTGATTGCCGGGTTGTATGGCGTGCTATCTCAGATTGCCGGCCAGCGTAGTCGAGAATTCGGAGTCCGAATGGCTTTAGGTGCGACGCGGCAAAGCATACTGACAACGGTCTTGTCGCGCGGATTGGCCATCATTGCCGTGGGGCTAGCCGTCGGGATTGTTCTCGCCTCATCGATGGGCCATCTAATAAAGGCTTTTCTGTACGGAGTGAAGCCACTCGACACAAGTACGTACGTCTTCGTGGCGCTCGTCCTCTTGGTAGTTGGCACATTAGGCGCTCTTGTGCCTGCGTGGCGCGCGGCTTCATTCGAGCCAGTGAAGACTCTGCGCGAAGAATAACCGATAGCTCTTACTGGATCACCCTAAGCGCTTCCTCCAGCGCCTCAATAAAAAAGTATTCGCCCCACATGACCGATTCATCCACTCCCAGTCCTTTGTGAATGTGGTAGACACCGCCTTTCAGAACGCCCTCCCAGGAGGGATCCGCGCTGGCCAGATATTTAATGCACAGGCTGCGCAAAATGTGAATGGCGGTCGACCAGTAGAAGTGGCCTTTCATCGGATCAGAGATCTGCCGGCACAGCCGCAACATTCCGGCAGCGGAGATCGCGGCCGCTGACGAATCCACAAGCGACCGGTTTTCAGGCGGAGCATTGTAGTCCCATGGCGGCACGCCGTCCGGTGGCGTATGCGTGATGTAGTAGTCGGCGCAAGCTTCCGCGGTGTGCAGGAAACGCGGATCACGGCTGTACTCATACGACGCACAAAAACCGTATAAGGCCCAGGCAAGTCCGCGCGACCAACACGAATCGCCCCGAAAACCTTGCTGCGTGGATTGCCGCAAAAACTCGCCTGTCTCCAGGTCGAAAATTCCTTCGTGAGCCGTCGATCCATCTCCGCGAACTAAAACTCGCCGGGTGGTCACGCAATGCCGGACGGCGATATCTCGAAGCCGCTTATCATTGCACTCACGCGCTGCATAGAAGATGAGACCGACATTCATCATCACATCGATAAAAATCGAATCCTCCGCGACAAATGAGCGCAGATACTGGCCCGTTTCGTTGTAGCGTTCAGCCAGGGTCTTTCCCGCCTGCAGCACAACCTCGCGAAGGGCAGGATCTTTTGTGGCCTGATACCAGCGGTGATATGTAGAGAAAAAAATTAGCCCGAGATCATGTACGTCGGTATCCGTTTTTCGAGACTCGAGCGGTTTGCTGTAACGAATCGCCTGTTCCAGCCAAAATCTCGAATCGGCTTTGTCCGGCCCCAGATGTTTGAAAAATAGCCACATCATGCCGGGCAAGAACCCATCGCACCAATGCGTCCAGACCGGGCCTTCGTGCTTCCACTTGCCCCCGATCGTGTACATCGGATAGAAATCCGGATGGCTCTCAATCAAGCGCTTTACCTGCTTTTGGGCAAAGTCGATCGCGTTGTCAAACAGCTCTCTATCAGACTCGTAGATGAATTGGATCACTTCAATACCCGCGATGACAATTATAAGTAAGCACCGTGATTTGCTCTGTTACCATCGGGGTGCATGAGCGCGAAAGTCACTATCATTAACAACGGTCCCATCCGCATTGAGGGCGAATTTACCATTCAGGATTCCGAAGGAAATTCGTTCGGGTTGGGCGGCCGGTCAGTCATATCGCTGTGCCGTTGCGGTATGTCCGAAAACAAGCCTTTTTGTGACGGCACTCACGGGCGCAACGGCTTTCTTTCCGAATGCAAGAGCCGTGATCTCCCTCCTCCGCTCCCTAAAATTTGACATTATTTGCCCGACAGCATCGCAGAGATGACTCTGCCCCGGGAATCGAAAATTACCTACCAGGCATCATCATATTAGAGAGGTATCTACGTTAAGAGCCAGGCTGCCCGTTTGGAAAGAGCTTGCACCGGAGGTGCACCATTT
>JAFASD010000051.1 GCA_019244945.1 Acidobacteriaceae bacterium
TTTCATTGTGGTTGCGGTTCGGCCGACCGCTTCAATTTGTCTTCGAGTTTCTGGTTCTGCTGAGCATCCGCCTCTTGCTTCAGGCGGAGGAATGAATTTAGCGCTAAACGAGATTCTTCAGGGCGTTGCACACGGCGGTACAACTGCGATAACTGATAATAGGACTGCCGTACAATGTCTGGGTCAGCTTGACTGCTGCCTTTCACAACAGCGGAGAAATTGTCTATAGCGGCGTCACTGTTGCCCAATTGTGCTTCCGCACGCCCCAGTTGATAATGAGCCTCAAGCGAATTGGGATGTGTCAGCAACACTTTTTTCAACAGTTCTTCCCCTACCCGTGGTTTTGACCGCTCAATACTTATAGTTCCCAAATCGTACATCGCTGTGAAATTCTGGGGATTAATCTCGAGTTCGTTTGCAAATTCAGATTCGGCTTTTTCCAGTTGGTTTTTCTTCCAATAGATGTCCCCAAGCTGCTGGTGTAAGCCCGGTTCGTTCGGCTTTAAGTTGATCGCCAACTGACACTCTTTCGCGGCATCATCCAACCGGTCGGCTTCCGTGAACGCGTCCGCAAGAATCTGATGTATACGCCATGACTGCGGATCGGTTTTGTACAGGCGTTCATATGTCTCTTTAGACATCTGCATATATGCCCTGCCGAGGTGGTACAAAATGTCAGAACTGTTGGGCTTTAGATTCGAGGCACTCTGTAGATTTGTGAGCGCTGAAATGGTGTCGCCCGAAGCTAGTTGCGCCATGCCGAGCCACATGAGTGCATCCGGATTAGAGGGTTCGCTCTCAACCGCTCGCTTGAGCGCAGTCTCCGCCTCTTCGTATTGGTCGCGTCTGTATCGTGCTATTCCCAGGAAAAGGTTTGCGCCCCGAAGGTTTGGCTTCAGCTTCAGGCTTCGCTCGAACTGGCTTATGGCGTCATCGAATCGGCCTTGCTGTAGCCGTACGAGACCCAAATTGAAGTAGGATTCGGCGAAGCTCGGCTCAGCAGCTATGCACTTGGAGAACTCAGCGGCGGCTTCATCTAAATGGCCCCGGTGCATTGCGCTTGTGGCGTGCTGAAAGCTGACCTCGAAATCTTCGTGTTGAGCAAACAGCACTGAAGGGCATAAAACCGACACCGCAATCCATAACACAAGCGTCTCAACGACGCGGGCAACTGACGGCATCAACACCCCTGACACGTTTCTTTAGGAAACGCTTGCAGCCGTATAGTACAGCGGATAAGTTATTGAGTCAATAGCTTTTTAGATACGTAGAAGTTCGCAGGTCAAAGCAGCGGGAGCGGTCAACGGCCGCGGGAAGCAGCGCCCGCTCTCATCTGTTCAAAAACGCTCGGAACGACACCTTTTCCTTCTTCGATAATGTAAAAGCGATCGATTCCGGGAACGTTGACCTTCTCGACTCTGCCGCTCGGCCAATGAATTTCGGTACTCGTGACGCTTGTCGCGGCCCCAATCCCGAAATGAACCCGTTGGTCGTTAGAAGATGCAAAGCTGCCGCCGCTCAGCACGTCAGCCCGCTGCCGGAGCTTATCGCAAGTCAGGTATACCGTCGCGCCAATCGCATCCCGGGGGCTCTTGGGTCCGCCGATCAGCTTCAAAGCCACCCAGTGATTCTGGTCCGCGTTGACGTTATGGAGAAGCGCCGGCGGTCTATCCAGTTGGTTGATTACAACATCTATCCTGCCCTCATTGAAGAGATCGCCAAAAGCCGCGCCACGAGCGGTGAACAACTCGGCCAATGCCGTACCCGCCACTGCGGGTACTACCTCGAACTTCTTGCCCTCAAAGTTGTGGAACAGTAAAGGGCGTTGCGCAAACGTTGTTCCCCAGTCGGTCTTATCAACGCCCGGATAGACATGTCCATTCGCGACGAATAGATCTTTCCAGCCATCGTTATCGTAATCCAGAAAGCCGGTGCCCCAGCCAAGGAAAGGAATCGTTACTTCGGCGATTCCGTATTGGTAGCTTACGTCCGTGAAATTTCCGCCTCCATCATTGCGGTATAGAGGATTATAATCATCGGAAAATACAGTGTTATACAAGTCCAGCAATCCGTTGTTACGAAAATCCCCAATGGCAATGCCCATGGAAGCCGTCTCACGCCCATTTTCGTTGAACGCATAGCCGGATGCGTAACTTACGTCGTCGAATGTGCCCTCACCTTTATTCAGGTATAGGTAATTCGGTTTCGAATCATTCGCGACGAGAAGGTCCATCTTCCCATCGCCGTTAACATCGGCGAACACGGCTGTTAAACCGTAGTAACCGCGCGCGTCATTCACCCCGAGCTTTTGACTAACGTCAGTAAATGTGCCGTTGCCGTTATTGTGGAACAGGTGATCAGGCTCGCCTTTCAATCCCCGAGGCCCACACATGACGTTCACGCCTCGGAACTGGCAGTAACTGAAAGCGACGGCAGGAGAACCGGCAATTGGCGGGTGTTCTATGTCGTAGTGGACGTATCCCGGCACGAAAAGATCGAGCCGCCCATCTCCATCGTAGTCGCCGAAAGTCGCTCCCGTTGACCAGTTACCTAGCGTCACCCCGGCGTGTTCAGCGACATCAGTGAATGTACCGTCGTGATTATTGTGATAAAGGCGATTCTTGCCGAAGTTACTGACGTAGATGTCCGGCCA
>JAFASD010000442.1 GCA_019244945.1 Acidobacteriaceae bacterium
CTGCAAAGGCGGCACAAAGAACCATATCCACCACCGAATTCAACAATCACCGCGTAATCGGAAATTCGCGAACCAGTCTGCCATTCAAACCGGCATAAATGATAAGCGTGATGAATGGTGTTCGTGCTGCTCAATGGATAAAAGAGGGAAGGGAAAGGACAACCAAAGCGCGGCTCTCGGAGAGCTCTTCGCCACACCGTGTCCCAATCTCTGTTTCGCAACAGTTTTAACTCTTCCCGAACGAACGTGCCGAACGGTGGGAACATGGTCTCGGCAACGATATCCCAGGTCAGAAAGTCCCTAGCGTCGCGGCTGAGGATCAAGTCACGCAATCGTTTCCGGCCCGCGATCCAGACGGGATGAGCGGAAGAACCATCCGGACCTGAAAGAGAGGGAAGGGATCGAATTGCAGCGCGCAGGTTCTGAATGGCCTCACGCTGTCTGGAGCTTACGGGCGTGAGATGGAGCGCGATGCCACAAACTGCACGAAATAACCACCAAAGAATGCGGCTGGCAATCCGGAGTGTGTTATGAGCAAAGCTGTGAATGGTGCGCCCCTATCATGGTAATTGCGCCAT
Source organism: Acidobacteriaceae bacterium (assembly GCA_019244945.1). Taxonomy (GTDB): domain Bacteria; phylum Acidobacteriota; class Terriglobia; order Bryobacterales; family Bryobacteraceae; genus Bog-105. The sequence goes on from JAFASD010000442.1 coordinate 579, forward strand.
AAAACTCGAATCCTATCGCTCTTATTCATAGGCTGCGGCATCTCCGCTCTCGCCCAGACAAGCCAGCCGATTTCCGTCTCGCTCGATCTTAGTGATGCACCACGCAAGATTTTACACGCACGGCTTTCTATCCCGGTTCAGCCTGGACCTCTGACGCTGGTCTATCCGAAATGGATTCCCGGAGAGCATGGACCCACAGGTCCGATCGACAACTTTGCGGGAATCGTTTTTACCGCCAATGGCACGACGCTCGCGTGGCAGCGGGACGACGTGAACATGTTTGCATTTCACCTAACGGTGCCCTCCGGAGTGACGACGCTCGATGCCAAGGTAGATTTCCTCGCGACGGCCGCGCCGACCGGATTTTCGGCCGGGGCGTCCACGAGCGCGAATTTGGCGATGATGAGTTGGAATGAAGTGGTGTTGTATCCGGAGGGAATGCCGGCTTCCGAAGTGACATTCGTTCCCGCCATCAAAATTCCGGAAGGCTGGAAGTTCGGCACCGCTTTGACGCCCTCATCAACTGAAGGTGGGACGACAAATTTCGAGCCCGTAGCGCTTAACACTCTCATCGATTCGCCGCTATTGGCCGGGCGATTCTTCAAGGAGTTTCCGCTGGCGGAAGAGATCACGCCCAAGCACTATCTCGACATGGCCGGGGATGGTCCGGAAGACTTGAACGTGACGGCGGACCAGGTGGCTGCATTTAGCAATCTTGTGCGTGAAGCCGGCGCCCTGTATGCCTCGCGTCATTACAACAGCTATCACTTCCTGGTGACGTTAAGCGACAGCGTCGCCCATTTCGGCTTGGAACATCATCAATCGAGCGATGACCGCGTGGAAGCGCGAACTTTTCTAGATGAAGATTCCAGAATGCTGAGTGGCGATCTATTGCCGCATGAGTTTACGCATTCCTGGAATGGGAAATACCGTCGTCCTGCAGGCCTGGTCACGCCAGATTATCAGGAACCGATGAAAGGCGAACTGCTTTGGGTATACGAAGGACTAACCCAATATTTAGGTGATGTGCTAGCAGCGCGCAGCGGTATTTGGACTGAAGACCAATATCGCTCCTACCTTGCGGCTTCTGCGGCGGGCCTGGATCACCGCCCCGGCCGCACTTGGCGGGATCTGGAGGACACGGCGACCTCGGCTCAAATTCTGTATGGAGCGAGCGAGCAGTGGGACAATTGGCGCCGTTCGGTGGATTATTATCCCGAAGGTGAGCTGATTTGGCTGGATGTGGACACCACTATCCGCAAACTTTCGAACGGAAAGAGATCGCTGAACGATTTTTGCGCGCGGTTTCTGGGCATCGGCGGCAACACCGCGCCCAAAGTCCTGCCGTACACGTTTGAAGACGTCGTCAGTAATCTGAATACCATTCAGCGGTACGATTGGGCCAGTTTTCTGCGCGAGCGCATTTCTTCGAAATCCCTGCACGCTCCGCTGGGTGGCATTGCGAACGGAGGGTATCGCATCGAATACAACGATCAGCAGAACGACTTTGTCCATGCGGCCGAATCGCACGATCATGGAGTGAATGCCTGGTATTCACTGGGTATGGTGACAAGCACCGATGAGACGATCAGCGATGTTCTGATCGGGTCACCGGCGTATAACGCGGGTCTCGGGCCGGGAATGAAAGTAGTCGCGGTCAACAGCCGGCGAGCGACGGATGAGTTGCTGCACCAAGCCATTCGGGACGCAAAAAGCAACACACAACCGATCGAGTTGATTGTGGAGAATGCGGGATTCTTCAAAGTGGTCAAGATTGACTACCGCGATGGGGAAAGATATCCGCATTTGGTTCGCGTAGAACGCACACCGGACGTTCTGGACGACATTCTCAAGCCCATGGTGAAACGCCCGGAGCACCGAACAGCAGAGTAGATGCGTCCGGCGCCGCTACGGCGGCGTGACGGTTAGCGTTGTGACCGAGGTCGCGCCGGCATAGGAGGACGTGATATTCACGTTCGTACTTGCCGACACTGAGTTGGTGTTCACGGTGAAGTTTACGGCAGAAAGCCCAGCCGGAACAGTCACCGAAGCGGGCACGATCACGATTGAGGGATGATCGCTCGAGAGTTGCACTACAGCATTGGCCATGGGAGCGCTGGCGTTCAGATAAAGCGTGGCCGCGACGCTGGTTCCGCCTTGGACCGAGCTCTGGGCACGCGCCACG
>JAFASD010000140.1 GCA_019244945.1 Acidobacteriaceae bacterium
CCGGCGCGGGCGTACCGATCTCCAGCAGGGTTGACTCTGTGCGTGCCATCTTCCTGCTCTTATAAGGCCAGCGTAGCAACCTAACGCAAGGTTTGCGAGTGAGGTAAAACGGTGGAGCATGCGGCGTAGCAAATGCCGATGGATGGCGTGGTGGTACTGCGCCATTGGCATCGGTTTCGTGTTACTCGCGATTGATCACATCGTGATCGGGGATAAGCTCTGGTTGATCGGCGTCCGCCTGGTAATCGCCGCCGGTTTTGGCTTTCTGGCTTTCATGGAATTCCGGGCCAGAGACCGGAAGCCCTAATTCGCAGCACGGGCGAATCGCAACAAATCGTATCATTTTCATCGTATGGAAAAGCCGACCTTCGATCCCGGTCTCACCCAGCAATACACGGGCGTTCTAAAACGCGCGATAAACAAGGACGGGCAGTTCAACGTGCGCCGCGAGGGAGTGACCTGGCGCGATTTTCATCCCTATCTTTTTCTGATCAACATTCCTTGGCCGCTGTTTGCGGCTCTGGTTATGGCGGCGTTCATCATCGTGAACACGGCCTTTGCCGGAGTATATGCGGCCATCGGCATCGAGCATCTGAAAGGCGCTGAAGCTCCGACCACCGCATTGCGGTTTTTAAACGCTTTCTTCTTCAGCGCTCACACGCTCACCACCGTTGGCTATGGAAACATCTGGCCGAGCGGACCCCTTGCGAATACGGTGGCGGCTCTCGAAGCGCTGACCGGTCTGATGGGATTTGCGATCGCGACCGGATTGCTTTTCGGGCGCTTTTCCCGGCCTTCTGCCCGCATCGGATTTAGCAGGACGATGGTGATTGCGCCGTATGGGGACGTAACCAGTCTTCAATTTCGCGTGGTGAATCGCCGCTCGAATAATTTGATCGACCTCGAGGCCCGAGTTCTGCTGATGACCGTCGAATTAATCGGCGAAAGATTGCAACGACGCTATATGCAATTGGATCTGGAAAGAAACCAAGTCCTGTTCTTCCCGTTGACCTGGACCGTCGTGCATCCCATCGATGAGAAGAGCCCGTTATTTGGCAAGACCTACCAAGATCTGGAAAGATTGCAGGCCGAAGTGATGATCATGATGAAGGGATTCGACGATACTTTCGGCCAGACTGTGCAGGCGCGATTTTCGTATCGCTATGACGAGATCGCCTGGGGCGCCAAGTTCTCGCCTGCTTTCGAAATAGAGAAGAACGGCGATCTGCGGGTAGAAGTGAATCGGGTTGGCAGTATTGAACCAGCCCAATTAGCGCAGCCGGTGCATTAACATATTGAACGTGGAAACGGCACGCTGTATCTTTTGCGAGATCGCCCAGGGAAGCTTGCCCGCGGCAATCGTTTATAGAGATTCTGACGCGGTCGCTTTTCTGGACACCAATCCGCTATTTCCCGGCCATGTCCTGCTGTGTCCTCGGCAGCATCACGCAACCTTACCCGATCTGCCAGTCCAACTCGCCGGTCCGCTGTTTACGACCACGCAGCTTTTGGCGAAAGCGGTCGAGTCTGCGATGCAGGCGGAAGGCACTTTTATCGCGATCAACAATCGCGTTAGCCAGACCGTGCCGCATCTCCACATTCACATCGTTCCACGCAAGCGCCGTGACGGTCTGAAGGGCTTTTTCTGGCCACGCCAGCTCTATGCAGACGACGCAGCGCGCGAAGCCGCACGAAAGGCCATCGAAAGCGAAATTCAAAAGCTGCAAGCTAACACGGAGCCATGAGCGAAGCGATTGGAGTCCGCGTTACAGACCCAGCCCAATCGGAGCTGACCCGCGCGACAACGTTTCCAGGATTCGCTCACGATCACGCATCCCCCGCTCGACCGCGGATTCGCTCGCGACATGATATACGATCACTCCAACAAGAAACTCCACCAACAGCACGCCTAAAAGCGCCCAGTTACTTTGCAAAGCCCAGCGAGCGAGAAAGGCGAAACCCATCAAAACCAACATCCCGACGCTGCAAAGTGCAAACCAAAGCTGCATCTTCCCGCCCGCCTGTTTCCTGAAAGTCTGTTTCGCATCTATGGCCCGAGGCATGCTGATGGAAATCAAATTACCTGCCGAGAGAAAGAAGACGCTAACCACAGCCGAAGCAGCAAGCGCGTTCGCAACATTGAGCAGAGTGATGCCAAGCCGCATGACCGCAGCAATGATCAACACTGTAATCGCTTGGAGAAAAATGAAGGCAAGGGCCGTGATGTTCTTCGCCCGGAGGACGGTTTTGAACGCAACTGGAGTCACAAAATAGATTTGGGCAGCCTGGCGGTCGAAACCGAATATATTCAACAGCAGAACGTCGCTGAGCAGGAGCAAACCGTAGAGCGTCACCAACGGTAGAAAGTTGTCACTAACAAAAGCGAGGCCTCCCGGACTTCGCAAACTGATCGGCAGGAAAACAATGATGCTGAAGAAACACGCCATTCCGAAGATCACCCGAAAACGAGGCATGCGGACGAGCGATTGAAATTCTTTTTCCAGAAGCGCTGCCAAAGGATCTCTGAACAGGCGCGTAGGCAGACTCAACACCTCTCGCGTCGCTCTGAATTTTCGGTTCTCCTCGGGCGATGTCCTGGGAATTGTTGAAGTGTTGCGAAATGCCTCATCTTGCACCAAAGCCTTGTCAAATTGGCGACGAGCGAGCACGTAGACCGCTCCGATCCAAGTCAACAACAATATGAGATCGGCTCCTGAAAACGCAGACGAACTAAGCTGTGCAACTTCATGCCAGGGCGCGGCAGCATTCTGAGAAAGGGCCAGAAAGAATGGCTTGGATCTCTGCCCCAAACTCGTGCGGAGAAACAATTGTGGCAGCACGCCGATGCTGATCAGCAGAATCGCAAACAGCTCCCGAAACCGATTGCGCTCGAACGAGTGAAGAATGAACTCGCGAATCGCGAGCGAAAGGAAAAGGTTCAGCGGAATATATAAGAAAACGAATATCGCGGAAAGCCAAGAAGTATCCGGACGCCGCTCCAGGCCAACGATTGCGCCCCCAAGAACCAGAATCATCTCTGGCGCCGTGGTAAGCCGCAGCAACACTTCAATTCCGAAAAGCGCGCTATTGCTGACCGGATAAATCTGCAACTTGTTCAACTGCAGCGACCATCCGGTGCTTAGCGTAAAGAGCGGAATGATTTGCCAAAACAAGAAAATCGCGAGAAATCCTATGGGCAGCCACTTTCGCAGCGCGTCTACTGGAAGCTGCGGCAGGAGTATTGCAATCCCGACAGCCAGTCCGGCGTACATGCCGTACCAGAGCAGCGAGAGAAACCAGAGCAGCACGGTGCCCACGCTCGTCCTCGGCAGGTGGTTCCGCATGGTGCGGAATTGTGCCCAAGCAATGGCGTGTATCTGCTCCGACATGCGGTTTATAGCCAATCCAGTTTGTCGCTGTAGCGCTCCGCGCCTACCAGGCTGACAAAGATGTCTTCCAAAGTACTTGCGCCGGAGGCAGCCTTCTCGCGCAATTCAGAAAGCGTCCCCTGTACAAGGACCTTCCCCCGATGAATGATCGCCACCTGATCGCAAAGCCGCTCGACCACTTCGAGCACATGTGAAGTCAAGAAAACCGTCGCGCCGTGGCGTACCTGCTCGAGCAGAATGTCTTTCATCAGCCGCGCTCCCACGGCATCGACTCCCTCGAACGGTTCATCCATCAGGAACAGGCGCGGGCGATGAATCAGAGCCGCTCCCATCGCGAGTCGTTTGCGCATTCCTTTGGAGTATTCTCCAATCAGTTTCCGCCGGTTTTCACTCAATTCAAACAGGTCCAACAGCTCTCGCCCGCGCTCTTTCGCGAGTGGCCGCGACAGGCCATATAGACGCGCCACGAACTCGAGGTATTCTGCGCCAGTGAGATAGTCGAACAGCAAAGTGTCATCCGGCACCAAGCCGATCTCCCGCCGAATTTCGAGCGATTTTTCAGGCATCGGCATGCCGAGCACCTGCATCGTGCCGCCATTCGGCTGCGCCAGACCCATGAGCATTTTGATGGTCGTCGTCTTGCCCGCGCCGTTTGGCCCAAGGAAACCGAAAAAGCACCCTTGCGGCACCGTTACCGAAAGTCCATCGACTGCATGAAAACCGTTGTAGATTTTGTGCAGATCGTGTATCTCGATCGCCGGAATACTACTCCTGGATGCGTCAATGCCCGGCGTATTCGCCTGGGTCTCGGAACTGGGGATCATTCCGGCTGCGCTGCTCCTTGTCCTGCTCGTATCGAGGCAAGCAGGTTGCCGGTTTGCCGCAAAATGGCAAGCTTTGCCCGAGTGACCTGCGTTTCTGCGTCATACAGCGCGATCCAGCGGTCACCTTCTTCCAAGCGCGCCTGTTCGACCTGCTTCATCGGAACCCGTCCCTCGCTGTTCTGCGCCAGTAGAACCGTCAAATCCTCGCGCGCCAAATCCAGCTGCATTCGTGCCAGATCCCGAATGCTTTCTGCTTTTTTCCATTGTTCGTAACTGCGACGTGTATCGGTAATGATGCGATTGCGCAACTGATCCATTTGAATCTTGATCTTTTGCATATCGGTATAGGCTTGCATTGCAAATCCGCTCGATGCCGATCCGATCAGAATCGGAATGGTCACAGAAGCGCCTATTTGAAAGTTGTTCCGCTGAAATTTTTGGAAGTATTGCTGGTAATTGTATTTTGCAAACAAAGCGTACTGCGCCACGAGATCGATTTTGGGCAGGCGGGCCGCTTTATACGAACGAAGGTCCATCTCCTTGGCCAAGACATTCGATTGCATTTGCCGCAACTCGCGATTGCTGCGAAGAGCAGTGTCGGTGGCTTCTTCTTCCGTCCCCGGCGCCAGAATTGAGGGCATTTCCGAATCGACAGGTTTCACACGATCTGCCGCAGGATATCCGAGCACGACGGCTAATATCATTTCGTAATAGTCCTGATCCAGACGGGCAGCCCCCAAACGTTCCTGCGACATGGCCAGATTCACCCGAGCGCGCTTCAATTCCAGCGGCAATTCGCTTCCCTCTTCGACCGATGCCGTCATGGCTTGCACTACTTTCTGAAGGCTAGGAAGCTGGTTCGAAACAGTTTCTCCTTCATGCTCCATCTGACTGGCCGTGAGGAACAAATCCGCAGCCTGATAGGCGACCTCGTCCGCTTTCGATTGAGCGCCGAACTGCGAACCCCGCGCTAGCTCTTTCGCGGCCGCCAGTGTGTAGCTTTGTGCGCGGTTGTAGAGCGCCATGTCCGTTCGCACCTCGAACAAACT
>JAFASD010000324.1 GCA_019244945.1 Acidobacteriaceae bacterium
CTGCGCGAGTCCTTCGACCCGGTTAAGGGTTAATGTCTGCCTGGTCCAGAACTATCGCGCGGATTGCGGAAGATCTGCAACAAGACGTAATGAGACGGACAATTCGTCCAACTGATAATGCGGCCGCAAAAACGCAACCGCCCGGTACGCGCCAGGTTTCCCCGGCACATCCACAACTTCGATTCGCGCCTCCCGGAGTGGATTTTTGGCCTTCACACTCTGAGAAGCATCGTCATCTGCAACGACGTAGGTGTTGATCCAGTCGTTGAGAAATCTCTCCGCCTGCGACCGGGACATGAAACTCCCGATTTTGTCGCGCATCATCGCTTTCAAATAATGCGCGAATCGCGAAATCGCGAGGATATATTGCAATTGCGTGGACAGCCTCGCATTTGCGTTCGCTGCTTCCTTGTTGTAGAGCTTGGGCTTTTGCGCTGACTGAACACTGAAAAACGCGGCGTAATCGCTGCCCTTGCAGTGCACTAGGGGAATGAACCCGTTGTCCGCCAGCTCCTTCTCGCGCCGGTCGGTGATTGCGATTTCAGTCGGGCACTTCAGCGCGACATCGCCTTCGTCAGTTCGGAAGGTATGCGATGGGAGACCTTCCACCAGCCCTCCGCCTTCCACGCCTCTGATCGAGGCGCACCATCCGGATAATGCAAACGAATTCGTCAGCCGAGTACCCAGCGCGTACGCCGCATTCCCCCACAAATACTTCTTGTGATCCGTCCCGTCGACATTCTCTTCATAATTGAAGCCTTCCACCGGCTTGGTGTCGCGTCCGTACGGCAAACGCATCAGAATGTGCGGCAGGCACAAGCCCACGTACCGGGAATCTTCGCTTTCACGAAAGCTCTTCCACTTCACATACTCCGTGTTGTCGAAAATCTTTCCGATATCCCGCGGCTGCCCCAGATTCGCGAAGCTGTCGAGGTTAAGCAGTTCCGGCGCGGCTGCGGTTAGAAAAGGCGCATGCGCCCCGGCCGCAACATGCGAGAGCTTGTCCAGCAGTTCCATGTCTTCCGGATGTTTCGTGAATTCATAGTCGCCGATCAGGGCGGCAAACGGCTCGCCGCCGAACACGCCGTATTCTTCTTCGTAAACTTTCTTGAACAACGCGCTCTGATCGAATTCCGCCGCGCGCTCCAGGTCCTTCAAGACTTCTTTTTTGGAGGCGTTCAGCACCCGAATCTTCAACATCGTCGATGTCTCTGAGTTATCCAGCAGATATCTCAGTCCTCGCCAGCTTCCCTCCAATTTCTGGAACGAAGCATGGTGCATGATCTCGTTCAATTGGATTGAGACGAGATGATCGATCTGCGCAATTCGCGCATTGATCATCGCCTCTGAATCGCGGGAGACGGTAACCTCGCCCTGCAGCACCTGCGAAAGGAACTCTTTGACCAGATCCTTTCCGCGCTGCTGGGAAGAAGGCTCTTCCCCGAAGCGCCCCTGCTCTACGATCTGATCGAGAAGACTAGGTCCTGCCGTGGTCGCCGTGGTGGCAGCGGAAGGAGTAGCCTGTTGCGCCTCGCTCATTTGGGTTCTCCTTCTTTCTCGCCCTTCGTGCCTATTTCAGAGCGCAGCTTGTCCAGTTTCTCCGTATTCGAAACGGCATCCATCAATACTTGGTCGAGCTTTTCGTTGGTTTGGAGCGTGCCCCGCAGATCGCTCAGCTTGCCTCGCAAATCCAAAAGCTCACGCAACGGTCGAACCTGTCGCGCCACCTGCTCTGGTTCGAAATCTTCCAGACTTCGGAAATTCAGGTCGACCTTGAGATCGCCGGCGTTCGGATCCTCGCTCAGCTTGTTCTCCACGCTAAACGCCAGATGCGGCCGCATACTTTCCAAAACACTATCGAAATTATCGGGATTCACGTCCACGAACCGCCGATCTTTCAGCCGCGGCAGCGGTTCCGTTGGCTGCCCTGTAAAATCACCCATGACGCCCATGACGAAGGGCAGTTCCTTTAACTGGATCGCGTCCCCGATCTCCACGTCGTATGAAATTTGAACACGCGGTGGACGCACCCGCGTAAGCTTTTTTTGTATGCTTTCTCGAGCCATGCCTTTAACCTCTATTTCTCAATACCGTCCAAAGATCTTATCAGAATTCTGCGGCTCATGTGGCTCGGTTCGACAATATTGCACGGCAGAGACCAAACCCGCTGCAGGTTGTGCAATTCGCGACAGCCATTAAATGACTCGCTTGGACAACGACTTACGGCAGGCGGTTGGAACCCGGAAATCACAAATTTCCGGCTGCCGAACTTTGGCATGGCCGAATTGGTTAATCCGCTAGCGGACTGGATAACTGGGTTTCCAACTTCGCCTGGAGGGTAATTTCCGTATCGAACAGCTTTGAAACCGGGCATCCCTCTTTGGCCGCTTGCGCCGCACGGTCGAAGGCGTCCTGCGATGCCCCTGGAATTCGGGCTATCATTTGCAGGCGGCTCTTTTTAATAGCAAATCCATCGCCCTCTTTTTCGAGAGTGACCGTGCAGGTTGTCTCAATACTGTCGGCCTTCAAACCCTCGTTTTGAAGCATCAAGGATAATGCCATCGAAAAACAGCCCGCATGTGCCGCCGCAAGTAGCTCCTCCGGGTTCGTGCCGGTCCCCTGCTCGAAGCGGTCCCGGAACGAATAAGGCGTGTTTGAGAGCACTCCGCTGGCTGAAGAAATGGTTCCCGCGCCTGACTTCAAGTCACCTTTCCATTGCGCCTTTGCTGTACGATCCATACTCTTTACTCCTTTACTCGTTTCTCAAACTTTCCATAGGATCGAGCGTTGCGGCCCGGCGTGCCGGAACAAACGCCGATATCATCCCCACCACCCCAAACAGAGCCACGATGCATCCAATTGCAAAAGCATCGTGCTGCCAGCTCAGGGTCAGGACTGCCCGAATCGCCGTTCGCAGTGCCCATGTCGCGAAAAGCCCCACCACCAAGCCTCCCACCAGCATGGAACCGACCCGGGCATACACCATTCCGAAAATTTGCGGCCGCGTGGCCCCCAGAGCCATGCGTACTCCAATGTCTCGGGTCGAAACTTCGACCTCATGGCTGACCAGACCATATAGACCAATAAGCGCCAGCAAAACCGCCAACGCGGCAAACGTTCCGAATAGCCAATTCTCCAGTCGCTCAAACGTGAGAGCCTGTGCGATCACGTGGTTCATGCTCTCGGGCGTGCGAAACGGGAGCGTCGGATCGATCTGATGGAAAATGCGCCGTAGATCCGCCGCCGCGGACTCAGGTTTACCTGCGGTTCGCAATACCAGGTGCATGGAAGGAACCACCCTTAATCGCTCCTCCGGAGGAATCTGTGAAATGGGCCAGTCCATCTCAGCCAGCGGCGGATCATAAATGCTCTGCCGTATATTGCGTACCACTCCGACGATGATCACTTTGTCCTCGTCACTGTCAATCATTTTGCCGATCGCGTCTTCGCCCGATGGAAGGAATTTCTTCACAAAGGCTTCGTTCACGACCGTAACGCGCTGCGAATTCGGCGTGTCGAGCTTGCTGTTCAGTAATCTCCCGCGTACCAGCTGATCTGCGAAAACCGTGTAGTATCCGGGTGTAATCAGTCGAATCTCGGCCAAGCGCTGCTCATTCGGCGGATTAGGAGGCTGCCCTCCGATATGCACATCGCTGTTCCAGCCCCAGTTTTGTATCGGGATTAGCTGAATCAGCCCCGCGCTTTGGACACCCGGTATGGTCTGAACTCGCTCGAGCATCGGCGTGTAAAAGTCGGCAAGGATGTCGCGATGTTCATAACTTCCTGGAGAAAGATCGATCTCGGCGGTCAGGATGTGATCAGGACTAAAGCCGAAATCCGCGTGCTGCAGTCCGGCGAGTGCGCGAAATACCAGTGCGGCAGTGACCAGGAGAACCAGCGCCAGAGCCACTTGGGCCACCACGAAACTCGCCCGCAGCCGGTGCTGACCCCGGTCTGTCCCGGCTCTTGTTCCTGAATGGAGGATTGAATTCGCCCCACGCGATGAAAGCCTCAAAGCCGGGATCAATCCCGCAAGGACGCTAGTGAGAATTGCAGCAGCAAGCGAAGCCAGCAGCACAGATAAATTGAGCTGCACCTCCGCTCCGCGCGCAAGTGCGCTAATCAACAACGCACTGGTCGCGCGCAAAAGTCCGAACGCGAGCGCAACAGCAACGACTCCCCCAGCTATGGCGTAAAGCAGCGTCTCTGCTAACAATTGGCGGACTAGTCTCCCCCGGCTCGCTCCCAGAGCAGAGCGCACGGCAATCTCTCGCTCCATTCGCACGCCTCGCGCCAACAACAGCCCGGTGATGTTCGCGCAACCAATTGCAAGCAATACGATCACAGCATAGAGCAGCAGCCGTAGCGCAGCCGAAGAATCGCCAGTACTGAACGAAGAGATATCGATCAGCTTCGCCCGGCGCCCTTTCGTATCGGGGTAAATATCGCCGAGCTGATTGAGCACGCGATTGAATTCTTGTTGAGCGAGCTGCGCACTGACTCCCGGTCGGAGACGCGCTACCGTGCGCAGCCAGTGATTCCCTCGCCCTTGGCGCAGGTTCGGCGTCATGTTGAGGGGCAGGTAAACAGCATTCGTTTGGCTGATCGGGAAGCGGAAACCCGGCGGCATGACGCCGATTACCCTGTAAGACCGGCCATCCACTTTTACCTGCGCTCCCAGCGCATCCGTTCGCGCCCCGAACAGGCTCCGCCAAATTTCATTACTTAGAACCACAATGAAATTTCGCCCGGGCTGCTCTTCCCCCCGCGCGAAAGTGCGGCCCATCATCGGCTTGACTCCGAACACCTCAAAAAAATTCTCCGACGTCGAAACGGCAGGCAGCGAAATAGCCGTTCCTCCCGTCTCAAAATTTACGCTGCTGTAGCTGTTGTATACGGCAAGTGCGGAAAAAGCTTTCGTATCTCGCCGCCAATCCAAATACTCCGGGTACGAGGCGGGTTGCGTATAGTTTTGCGGCGAGTAAGTTCGCAGCGAGAATATGCGGCTGGATTGGTCATACGGTAGCGGCCGTATGAAGACCGCATCCAGCACGCTGAACACCGTCGTGCACAGGCTTACGGTCAGCGCCAGAGTTCCGAGTACCGCTACACTGAACCGTGGCGATTTGCGAAGCATTTGCATCGCGTACCGCAGATCCTGAAGTAGCGTTTGCACGGGGTATTAACTCCCAGCTAAGCAAGCCGGCAAATCGCTGCCACCATCCGCCCCGGATTCTCCGGCTCGCGCCGATAAGAGAAGAACTGGGCACTTTGGCACGTTGTGCAAAGGCCGCAATCGAAAATCCGCTCTCCTCTCACGCCCGCCGCTTCCAATTGCCGCCTATTCGCTTCCGGAAGATTCAGCTTGTGCCCAGCCGTGCCCGATTCCTGATCCGGGAACCAGCGCTTGAACTGCTCCGATACGGCTGGCCCCACCTCATAACAGAAATCGCGCACACACGGACCGATCGCTGCGTAAATATCCGCAGGATCTGTTTCGAAATCGCTGGCCATTTTTTCGACAGCGTGTCGAGCCACCTCCGCGGCAGTCCCTCTCCAGCCGGCATGAATGGCCGCAAGCGCCCGGTTCTTGCAATCGAGGAGCAAAACCGGAACACAATCTGCCGTTCGAACTCCGATGCTCTTTCCGATCTCGTCCGTGATCAGCGCATCTCCCTCAAGCTCCCGGTTTCTCAACCCATTTGCGTTCAAAACATTGCTGGAATGGATTTGGCGTAGCGTGACGTCAGCCGGAGGACTCGCTTCGCGCGTACCGAACCCGTGTTTTTGCCAAACGAACTCCTGAAACGCGTCGCACCGGTAGATACCGTCGTTTCCAAGCCGGAAGGATTCGGTCACTGAATTCGAGAAGAGACCTTTGTCAATTACGAGACTAGTTTAACGCCCGCTTCCTCAGGTTCTTCCTCATTCATATGGGCGCGATACCACTGGAGCGTGAGGCGTAAGCCCTCCTCCAGGGTGAACCGGGGCTTATGACCAAGCTCGCGTACCGCCGCAGTCGTGTCGGCCTGTGAGTGACTTACGTCCCCGGGCCGCCGTGGCGCGTAGATGGCCGGCAAATCCACTCCTTCCAAGCGCTGAAGAAGCGCCCAGGTCTCATTCAAGGTGTAGCGATTGCCGTTTCCTGCATTGAACCGTTTCCCCGAGATGCCTGGAGCTTCGGAGGCTTTCAGCATCAGGTCCACGACATCCTCAACATAAGTGAAGTCGCGTGACTGCTCGCCATCGCCGAAAATCGTCGGCCTCCGGCGTTCTAAAAGGCATTTCAGAAAGATGGAAAGCACGCCGGAATAGGGACTACTCGGGTCTTGCCTCGGGCCAAACACGTTAAAAAATCGCAGCGACACCGTTTCCAACCCGTAGCATTCCGAAAACGCGGTTGCGTAATATTCGCCCAACAGCTTCTGGACAGCATAAGGCGATTTGGGCTCTACCGCCATCCCCTCGGACTTGGGAAGTTTTTCCGTTTCGCCGTAGGCCGACGATGATCCCGCGTAAATGACCCTCCCTGCTTTCCCTTCGACCGCCGCCCGAAGGACATTGAATGTTCCGTTGATATTCGCGTCATGACTCGGGACCGGGTGTTGAATGGATTTGGGAACAGAGGGGATCGCGGCTAAATGGAACACTCGTGCCGCACCCGCTATAACCGGTGCGAGCCGGTCGTAATCGCGGATATCGATCTCGTGCACCGTAATTTCGTCGGCGACCTCTTCGAGATTGTCCAAATTTCCGGTCGAGAGATTGTCAATAACGTGCACTCGATGCCCTCGCGCAAGTAACACTCGCACCAGGGCGGACCCGATAAATCCTGCGCCGCCTGTCACGACGTAGCGATTCATACGGATTCCGAACAACTTCGCATTTGATTTCACTATAACTGTACCCGCCAAAGAAAAAGGGCGGATCCCGCGATCGAAAATCGCGTCCCGCCCCGGAGGTCTAAGCCTTGTTCCCTTGATCAGCTCCTATGCGATCCCGACGTCGTGTATGGACTCTCTTTCGTCGCGTCCAAATCAGAGGACGCCGCTCTAGCCCACTCATCGGCTTCTCTCGTCGCTTGTTCACGAGTAATTCCGTAACGCTCTTGAATTTTTCCTACCAACTCATCCTTTTTCCCGCTCAGAGTGGTAAGGTCGTCGTCGGTCAGTTTGCCCCAACGTTGCTTAACAGATCCCTTTAGTTGCTTCCATTTGCCTTCGAATTGGTCCGAATTCATGTTTGAAGCTCCTTCCAGGGATATTCCATTGCAAACGCTGCGCCAAACGCTTTTCTGCTTTATTTCCCGCTACTTCCGCCCAAATGTTTGGGAAAATATTCCAATTCCACTAGGCCTTTTTTTCAACGCTTATTCCGGTTTACGCTCTGGGATACTCAGGAATGGCTATGTGCCGCGATGAAATCGTGCTCCAAACCGAGCTGCCCCTGCCGCTCAGCGCGCGAGGTAAAGTCCGGGATATCTACGATGCCGGCGACCAGCTCCTCTTTATAGCCTCCGATCGCATCTCCGCCTTCGATTGTGTTCTTCCCACCGGCATACCCTGCAAAGGTCGCGTTCTGACCCAGATGTCACTGTTTTGGTTTGATTTCTTAAAAGAGATCGCCCCCTCTCATCTCTTAACAGCCGACCTCAACGCCTACCCCGCGAACCTGCTGGGTTGGCGGGGCTTGCTCGAGGGCCGGTCTATGTTAGTGAAGAAGGCCGAAATGATCGAAGTTGAGTGCGTCGCCAGAGGCTATCTCGCAGGCTCTGCCTGGAAAGAATACCAGCAGCAAAGCAGCATCTGCGGCCTTCCCCTGCCCCCTGGATTGCGCGATGGTGAGCGCCTTCCCGAACCCATCTTCACCCCAGCCTTGAAAGCTCGCGCAGGCCATGATGTGAACGTTCCTTTTGAACACGTGGAATATCTTCTGGGCAAAGATTTGGCAGGCCACTTACGGCGCCTGACCCTCCAAATTTACAATCGCGCCTCAGCCTATGCCTTCGAGCACGGCATCATCCTTTCGGACACTAAATTCGAATTTGGTTTCATCGACGGCCAGCTCACCCTCGCCGACGAAGTCTTAACCCCTGATTCGTCCCGATATTGGCCGGCCGCCACCTACCTGCCCGGCGGGCCCCAATTATCTTTCGATAAGCAGTATGTCCGCGATTACCTGGAAACGCTAGATTGGAATAAGCAACCACCAGCACCCGCGCTCCCCGAGGAAGTAGTTCTCAAGACCAGCGAGAAGTATCAGGAGGCCTATTCGCGCTTAACCGGCAAATCGCTGGTTTTGTGATCTCTTGCATCCCTCATGCCTTGGACCTGGTTTGACATCGTTCTAGCGCTGATTATCGTTTGGTCGGCTTTATCCGGTTTGCGAGCTGGGCTCGCCCGCGTCATTATCGGAGTCATCGCCACCATCCTGGGTTTCCTGGCCGGGTTCTGGTGTTATCGGATCGTAGCCGCAAAACTGACGCCTTGGGTGGCCACCCCCGCAATTGCGGATGTTCTTGGATTCTTAATCATCTTTGTTGGAGTGATGATTCTTGGCTCCTTGATTTCAGCTCTGTTATCCCGGCTGCTTAAGTGGATCGGGCTCTCCTGGTTCAATCACTTCCTCGGCGGGGTCGCGGGATTTTTGCGGGGAGCGTTGATCGCCGCCGCCCTCGTTGACATCATTGTCGCTTTCTCCCCTTCACCCACTCCCGATTTTCTGCTGCGCTCCCGCGTCGTCCCCTACGCCGGCGAGGTTTCCTCCTGGCTTGCCGAACTCGCTCCCCAGGAATTGAAGGATGCTTTCAGCCAGCAAATGCAGAATCTGAGACAGTTTTGGGCCAAACCACAAAATAAACACGACCGGCAGGTCTGATTCGTGCTGATCATCTTCGACCTCGACGGCACGCTCATCGATTCGAGCAAAGATCTCGCGATCTCAATGAATGCGACGCGCCAACACTTCGGCCTGCCGCCCCTCGATCCCGCGCTCATTTATTCCTATGTCGGAAACGGTGCAGCGGTTTTGGTTCAACGCGCCATGGGGTCCGGCTCGTCCGACGATCTCGTGGCAGAGGCGCTGAAGTTCTTCCTGAAGTTTTATCGCGCGCATGCGCTCGAGCATACCCGCCTCTATCCAGGCGTTCGCGAGGTCATCGAGGAGCTTTTCGACGGCCATACACTGGCGATTTTGACCAATAAACCCGTGCGAATCAGCTTCGATATTGTCGATGCGCTCGGCCTCGGACCATATTTTCTACGTGTATACGGCGGCGATAGTTTTCGAGCCAAGAAACCCGACCCGGTCGGAGTTGATGCCTTACTTCAAGAAGCCCAGGTACCGCGCGCGCTTACTCTGCTGGTCGGCGATAGCGGAGTGGATATCCAAACAGCGCGCCGTGCCGGCGTTCGAAGTTGCGGTGTCGCCTGGGGCTTCCAGCCGGAAGCCTTCCAGCTTGATCCCCCAGATGTTCTCATTACCACGCCGCGCGAGTTACTCCACATCGTAGACGGCAACCGAAGCTAATCCAGGCGCGCTCGCGTCCCCTAACCGAAGCGACAGCAAATTATTCCAGATATAAGATAAGACCGTGATTTTACGCAAAACTCAACGCCTGCTTGGTATGGTCCTTTTGGCCGCGAGCGCTCTCTTTTTGGCTGGACAGGAACCGCAAGCTCCTCCCGGGAATCCTCCCCCAGAACCTCCGCCCGGTGCGGCTAACGGTCCTCATCCCGGCCCTGCCGCCAAACCTCCCAATGCAGGCCAGCGCCCTACCAATGAGGCCGCTGCTCCGGGGCGCAATCAAGAAAACACGCAGAATTTCTTTGGCTTGGGCGCAGCTCCTGATCCCGTTTCCGCCGCCCGAGGCCAAACCACCTTCGTCACCAATTGCGCCTTCTGCCATGGAACAAACGCCAACGGAGGCGCCACCGGCCCGGATCTGGTCCGCTCAGTTCTAGTCCTCCACGACGAAGGCACCGGAACCCAGATCGGACCCGTGATCCTGAATGGCCGGCCCGATAAAGGCATGCCCAAGTTCAGCTTCAATGCAATGCAGATCAAAGATATCGCGCAGTTCCTGCTCGCGCGTTCGCAGGCTACCGCCAATCGCATGGAATACAAAATTTTGAATGTTATCACCGGAGACCCGAAAGCAGGCGCGGCTTACTTCAGCTCCCACTGCGCTTCCTGCCATTCCGCTACCGGCGATCTGGCCCACATTGCCGCAAAATACGATGCGGCCACTCTGCAGTCCCGTTTCCTGTATCCAGTGACTCGAAGCTATCCGGGAACGCCGGGGCCTCTGCCTGACCCGAAAGGCCAGACCACCGTAACCGTCACGCTGCCTTCCGGTCAAAGCTATTCCGGTACATTGGAACATCGTGACGATTTCAGCATCGCGTTGTCCGATTCCTCGGGCGAATATCATTCCTGGTTGCTCGATGAGAACAACGGTTTGAAGATCGATATTCACGACCCGCTCAAGGGTCACGAGGAACTGCTCAAGCAGTACACCGATGCTGACATGCACAACCTTCTTGCCTATCTGGAGACTCTGAAGTGAAACCAGCCAAACTGCTTCTTTTTATTCCGTTCATCTGCGCTTCGATCGCGGTCGGCCAGGGCCTCGATCCTGCAAAATTGCTCCAGCCGCCCACGGATACTTGGCCTACCTATAACGGCGACTATTCCGGCCGGCGCTACAGTCCTCTTTCGCAAATCAACGCGCAGAATATTCGGGATCTGACCTTGGCTTGGGTCTATCACGCCGACCCAGGCCCCGGCGCCAGCCCCTTCGGCTCGCAGATAAAATCAACGCCGCTCGAAGTGGATGGCGTCCTGTATTTCACCATTCCCGATCACACCTGGGCCGTTGACGCGCGCACCGGGCGGGAACTCTGGCACTTCAAATGGCAGACCAAAGGCGGAATTCACATCGGCAATCGCGGCGTGGGCATCTATGGGAATTGGCTCTTTTTCGAAACGCCGGACGACTATCTCATCTCCCTGGAAAAGAACACCGGCAAACTGCGATGGAGCGTCGAGATTGCCGACGTAAAGCAGGAGTATTTCTCCACTCCGGCCCCCATCGTCATCGGAAATCACGTTCTGGTCGGTGTCGGCGGGGATTCTCTAGACGTCCCAGGATATCTCGAAGCTCGCGATCCAGAAACGGGTCAAGTGCAGTGGAGATTTGACACGGAACCGAAACCCGGTGAACCCGGTTCGGAAACCTGGCCGAATAAAGAGTCCATGTCCCACGGCGGCGGCATGACCTGGCTTCCTGGCACATATGATCCCCAACTGCATCTGATCTATTGGGGCACAGGCAACCCGAATCCCGTGCACGCCGGCCAGGGCCGCAAGGGCGATAATCTCTGGACCTGTTCCATCGTTGCCTTGAACCCCGACACCGGCAAGCTCGCTTGGTGGTTTCAGCCCTCGCCCCACGACACGCACGATTACGACGCGGTCCAAACCCCGGTTCTCTTTGATGGCGAATTGAACGGCCAGCCCCGTAAGCTGCTCGCGCAGGCCAGCCGCAACGGCTACTTCTTCGTACTGGATCGCACCAC
>JAFASD010000513.1 GCA_019244945.1 Acidobacteriaceae bacterium
GCACCTCTTAAATCGACAGAACACTCCGACAGCGCTTGCGTCCTGGGGCGCGGCCTGGAAATCGGACGATGCCGTTGGTGCCGTGAAGATCGTTCCACCCCAAGAAGGAATGAAAGGCATTGACCTGGCTGCGGCCGTTGCGGCAAGCGACGCATCGGATTGCAAGGGTACATTCCTTTCCGGTCGAGAGAGCGATCTCGTGGACAGTGACGTGGTATTCCGGGGATTCGCGAAGTGCGAGGACTCGGAGGGATTACGCGCGAGCCTTTACTTCATCGTGCCTCGCACGAAGGGTGGATTCGTTCTGTTTTCTGTACTCGCTCAAGGAAAGCCGGACGCCGTCTCTGCAACCAGCGACGATAAACTCGCGAATTACAGAAAGGCGGCGCTGACTTCCGTGAATTACTGAGGCGTCGCCATCATTGTACGGGCGCCGGCTTGGGCTGTCACAACAACATACCCTCCGCGTGCTCATCCCCACAATGTTGAAACTGGGAAGCTGGATAGTTATCTAGCTGCCATTCCGGCGGTCTTCGGTGATTCGAAGCTGATCGCGGTGAGGCATGGCCACAGGGCTCGCGCCGGCGCCCGGAATGCCGGTTTGCAAGCCCCCTTAGCAATCTTGCAAGGAGGCCAATATGTCTGACGAGAAAGCACTTGATATGCGTGCTCGGCGAGCTGCAAAGCGCGCGGGATTGTATGCTCGGCGGTCGCCCACCGTGGACAACTACGGCGGCTTTCGACTTATAGATCGCGACAACAGGATTATTTCGGGTGAGCGCTACGATCTCACGCCTGACGAGATACTCGAGATGTGTGAACCTTCCTCGAATCTATCGGTCTGATAGGCTCAGGGAGGTCGGTATTCGGCTGCGGGCGCGCGTGCGCCCGCTCGGCCCGGTGCTTCACCCTTGGTGATGCGGAGCGGATAGGAGTGTTGGATGCTCCTGGTCGCCTCGGCGGTCGGTGAAGGATGTCACCTGTCCAACATCATGTTCATGGCGGAAACCAGCCGACACGTACTGATCAAACAATGCGGGATGATGATGGTGTTCGGCCCCGCTGTTTTGTATCTCCAGCGTCTGCCCTGCTGAGGTCGCCTTCTCTCCCGCCGTTGTGTTGCTCGCGGTGAGCGTCAGTGTCACTTGCTCAGAGTGGCGATAATGACGATCTTCACCCCTGCAGGAAGAATGCAGCGTCAGCCCACTTTGAACGTCCGTTAGTGTGAAGGTGTAGCTATTGCCCATCTTCGCGACGGCGTGCCCATCACCTGCAGTGATCGTCTCGAAGCTTGCGACCCCGCTGATCTTGACCGATACGGTGTCGTCCCCGTCATCGGCCTTCACGCTGATCGGCAGCGCAACCGAGCCGCTCGCGGTCGTCGTGAGCCAGTGATCCGTGATCGCGAGCTTAGGAGGCTCTCGCTTGTGATCAGCATCAGTGGGAGTGGCGATGAAACCCTCGTAATCTGTGCCGCTCTGTACCAGCCCGTGACTTGGCCCGAATTGTTGATGGAAACAGGTTGATTGCTCCCGGCAAAAGAAAGGGGAGTGCTCAGAGTGGTCCAAGTGCCATTATTGTAGACGAACCCAAGCGAGATAGTGCCGTTGATGTAGTTTCCGGTGATCTGGCCCGAGTCATTGATGGATCGGGGAGTAGTTGCCCCATTAGGCCCGGCAGGGCCGGCTGCCGGATCGCTTAGGTTGGTCCAGGTGCCCTTACTGTAAAGAAAGCCGACGTTCTCCGTGCCATTGTAGTAGTATCCAGTGATTTGTCCCGAATGGTTGATTGATTGCGGAAAAGTCCACCCGAAGCCAGCTGCCAAGGGATCGTTCAGAGTGGTCCAGGTGCCATCACTATACAGAAAGCCCACTTCGGTTTTGCCATTGAAGTAGTATCCCGTGACTTGGCCTCTGTCGTTGATTGATGCGGGGACAGTTCCGTAAGCACCTGCAGAAGGATCACTCAGAGTGGCGTAGTTTCCATTGCTGTAAAGAAAACCGACTTGGACGTTATCTTTGCCGTACCAGCCGGTGATTTGGCCTTTGTCATTGATAGACGTGGGGAACCCATTGATATCGGTCCAGGTGCCGTCGGTGTAGAGAAACCCTTCCGTAATTCCATTGTTGGCGTAGTCTCCTACAATTTGACCTACATTGTTAATGGCCGCGGGATTGGTGGGCCCGTGAACGCCCGCCGAGGGATCGCTGAGAGTTGTCCAGGTGCCGTTACTGTAAAGGAAGCCCACGTCTGCGACGCCGTTATTGTACCGGCCAGTGACTTGGCCCGCATCATTAATGGATTGAGGAACGATCTTGGTCGCGCCTGTCGGGGGATTGCTCAGGG
>JAFASD010000536.1 GCA_019244945.1 Acidobacteriaceae bacterium
GCTTCAGCAAGCTGCTCAAACTCGGCGTGAGAGGCTGAGCCCGGCGCGTATTCGAGGACCGTCAGTCCGCTCATAGTCGCTTCAGCCACGACGATTCGCTGCCCTATGGCCGGAAGAACTTTTTTCCCCATTTGCTCGAGAGAGGAAGCGAGACTCCGTCCGAGATTTGTATTCATCAACACTTTGGAAGGTACGAACCGTATGCGTGGTCTCTTCGAGCGCCGCTCGGCTCGTGCTTTTAGTGCTAACGCCAGTGCTTCTTTCAGGGAAAACAAATCCAACGGAGAGGGTCCGCACGGCAGTAGAACCAGATCGGCAACCAAAGCAGCCTGATACGCCATCTCGGGCTTGCCTGGAGGTGTATCAATCAGAACGATGTCCACGCACTTAGCAGCGGCGCGAGCTCTGGACTGCATTTCCTCTGCATTGCCGCCCTTTACTTTTTCCACACATTGCAAGAGTATTCCGTCGCCCTGAGCTGCCCAAGTGGATAGACTGTGCTGCGGGTCAGCATCAAGAACGGCAACTGACCGGCGCATGGCGGTGAACTCGGCAGCCAAGTTTCCCGCAATTGTGGATTTTCCGATGCCACCCTTGCGTCCCGCCACAGCGATGATCGCCATCGCAAATACTATAAACGAATCGCGAGTGGGGCCGGGTCCGGGATTCAGGCCAATCGGTAGGGCAAATCCTTATGCCTCCCTACAGGGGAGATAGCTTAGGAAAAATCCTATACACCTACTCTGAGAAAAATGGTTTGACTAAGCCGCAAATTTGGCTCTAAATGGGGTGAGAGCTAACGCGGAAAAGTCAAAACAGTTCGGGTTAGGAGAACTTAGAGTAAATAAGTAACTAGCCGGGATAACTATAAGAATAGCGCGTTTTGAACAATTCTGCGCAATGAAAATGAGTCTTGCCCGCCAGCAAGAACTCAACTTCCGAAGAAAGGAGGAATAAAAAATGAAAGTCAAGAGCAACGTGAAAGCAGGCCAGTCTGTCTGGGGCACCTAGTTTCTTTTCGGCACCCCAGACTTGTCTCTTAAGGAACGTGGCCGCTCGCCCGCCAGCGAGCGGCCACTTCTTTGATGAATATAACTCTTTCCAATTCAGATGGCGAACAGTTTCCATCGTGTGAGCGAATCCCTTCGCAGGGACAACGGGATCAGGTCCATTGCGGGTTTGCTGGTTGGCCTGGGATTGATCGGCGCCTGGATGCTTTGGTCGTTCAAAGCCCATGTGACGGAGTATGAGGTTTCAGATTCGGCACGGCTGGAGGTGAATGGCGCGGCTTATCCTGTGCAGGCCAACGCTTCGGGCCGGCTGGTTGCTTCCGGGATGGTCCTCGGGAGAGAAGTTCAGGCCGGCGAAGTTTTAGCGGAGCTCGATAGCAACGATCAACGTCTCAGTCTGAAAGAAGAACAGACGCGGCTCGCCTCTCTCATGCCCCAAGTGCAGGTGCTGCAATCCCAGATGGAATTGGAGCAGGAGGGCCGGGGCGACGAGCGCCGCGTGCTTGGTGTTTCGATCGAGGGAGCGAAAGCTCAATACGAGCAAGCCGAAGCGCAAGCCTTATTGGCTGACCGGGATGCCGAACGCGCCAGCCGTTTGCGCGCGGAAGGAATTATCTCGGATGCAGACGCTCAGCGCGCCAAGGCGGACGCGCAAAGTAAACGGGCTGCGGCGGAGAATTTAAAAGATGCCATGTCGCGCCTGGAGCCGGAACTGCAGGTTCGCGAGCGCGACCGCGAAGTACGTCTCAAGCAGATTCTCGAGGACACGACAAAACTTCAAGCCGAAATCGCGACATCCTCGGCAACCGTCCGCCGCCTTGAGTATGAGATCGAACAGCGCCAGATTCGAGCGCCTATTTCGGGCCGGATCGGCGAGACGGCTCCGCTTCGCTCGGGATCACATATCAGTGAAGGCCAGCAACTTGGAGTAATTCTTCCGCAGGGCAAGTTAGAGGTCGTCGCGGAATTTCAGCCGTCCGCCGCCTTGGGCAAAGTGCGCCCGGGCCAA
>JAFASD010000029.1 GCA_019244945.1 Acidobacteriaceae bacterium
GATTCCGGGCTAATGCGGATTTGAGAGGCGATACGGCCAGCGCTTGCGAAAGCGACATCCACCAGGAAAATCGCGAGGACCACGGGTGCGGCCATCTGACAGGCGAGCAGCAAGGCGTCGGCACTTGTCCGGGCAGCCTGTTCGGCAAGCGGCAGCATTCCTGACGCCATTTGTGGAATCGTCAAAATAGGAACTCGGCTGAAACTGTTCATTAAGGCGCCAATGAACATTAAGTGACCTTGCAAGACGAAAAAGACGACCAGCGCAGCCTGAAACTCTAAGGCTCCGAGCGCTGAGGGATGACCCTCGAGTTGCGGCGCGAGAAATGTGATCTGGTTTAGCCCACGCTGTGTATCGATGATGGTGCCTGCCATTTGCACGCCGTAGAAAACGAGTTGCGCCAAGAAACCAATCGTCGATCCCACGACGGCTTCCTTGACCAGGAGGGCGAGATACAGCAGTCCTGAAGCGGGCAAAGTTGCTGCGCCGTTTGCGAGGGCAGGCAGCATAGCCGCGCTGAGGAGGAATCCCAGGCCGACCTTGACGCGCGCCGGGACAGAGCGGCCGCCCAAGAAGGGTGTGAAAGTCACGGCTGCAGTGACACGGGCGAATACGAGGGCGAACAGTCCCAACCACAGGCGAACGTCGTAATGCAGCCCGATCGCGTTGAGCAGAGACTGCGCTGCGGAGAGCGAGGGCATTATCGGGCGAGGACGATGTTATCGAACAAAGTCTGGGCGAAGCGCACGGTCTGCGCGAGCATCCAGGGGCCGAGAATGGCGATTGTGATCAACACGCCCACTACTTTGGGCACATAGCTCAGAGTTGGTTCTTGCAACTGCGTAACTGCCTGGAACATGCTGATGGTGAGGCCGATCACCAGGCTCGCCAGCATCGGGGCGGCGGACAGCAGCAAAACGAGGAACAGACCCTCTCGCAAGATCGTAATGATGGCGTTAGAGTCCACGAGCGTCTCCTTACGCGTAGCTGAGCACCAGACCGCGCACCACTAGAAACCAACCGTCCACCAGAACGAAAAGCAGAATCTTGAAGGGGAGCGAGATCACGCTCGGCGACAGCATGTTCATCCCCATGGCCAAAAGCACGTTTGCTACGACCATGTCGATAACGATGAACGGCAGGAAAATCAGAAATCCTGCTTCAAACGCTTCTTTTAATTGGCTGGTAACGAAGGCTGGAATCAGCACTTGGAAGTAGTCTTTACCGGGTCCAGGAACGTTCGCGGGCGGACTCGTGGAACTTTTGTTGCCCTGTTCGAGGCGCGCGCCCAAGTTCATAAACAACACACGATCTTGCGGGTGGGCATGCTTCGCCAGGAAGCGACGCAGCGGTTCCTTCCCTCGATCCAGGGCCTCGAAAATATTTTTGACGCTCGCTTCCGAGAAGATATCGCGTGTGTTTCCGATGGCGCCTGCTTCCTGGTACATGTTGCGGGCTACCGGCGTCATGATGAACAAACTGAGAATGAAGGCTAAACCCGTGATGACTTGGTTCGGTGGAACTGCCTGCGTGCCCAGGGCATTCCGAAGAATGGAGAGCACGACCGAAATCTTCACAAAAGACGTGAGCATGATGAGCACGAAGGGCGCTAGAGCGAGGCCCCCCAGGATAATGACCATGACCACCGGGTTGGGCAAACCGGACCCGGATGTTGGCGGATTTTGCGCCAGGGCGAGCTGTGGCGCCCACATCAGAAGCAGAATAAGCGACGCGCTTCGCATCACAATTTCGCCGGTGTAGCCGTGTCGCCCTTTGCACGCAAGCCAGACCACTCATCTGCGCTTAGCGCTGCCAAGTGTTGCACGCCTGCTTCCGAGCTCGCGAGCAGCATGTAAGAATTGGCGGCTTTCACAATGTACAGCGTCCTGCGGGGCTCGAGCGGAAGACGGGCGCAGATCTCAATTGGTCCCGCGGCCGATTTGTTCCACATTGATATTTTGGGAAGCCAAACCCGAATCGCCACCACGGCGAGCGCCAGAATACCGCAAAGGACCAACATCAGCCGGACATATTCGCCCCAGCCGACCGAAACAGAGGTCATTGCGCAGTCCAGTTTGATATGCGAACACCCAGGCGGCCTTCAATCTCTACCAATTCGCCGGCGCCCGCGATCTTGCCGTTGACGGCGAGCTGGACGGATTCCGATTCATCACGATCGAGCTCGACGATGCTTCCCGGCCGCAGCTTGTTGAGTTCGGCCAACGTCATTTCAAGCTGGCTGAGCACGATATGCACGCGAACCGGCAGCGCCGCCAGATTGGGTTTTTGTAAATCGCTTTGCTCAGGGGCTGCGGCTTGGCTTTCCATCGCGAAATCACTCCTTTCAAAATAATCTTCAATTCTGAGGCGGCGTGGATTGGATTTCACCAGGACCGCTCTCCATCCGCGCTCACCGGATTGCGCTGTCGAGGGCAACAGCAAACTGTGCGCGGAAGTGGCCAGTAAGATATCGCCGGCTTCCACGTTCGCAATTTCTTCAAGGCTCAAATCACAATAGCCCGCGCTTGTCATAAGGGGCCAGCTCACCGATATCTGTGGCGGCTGGGTAACGGGCCAGCGGCTAACTTCCTTGAGCAAGCTCGCTGGCAGGAATAGTTGAATCAAGCCGCGGGCTCCAGTCAAACCGATGACACATTCCATCGCAATTCCGTGTTCCTGTGAGCGCGGGGCTTCAAATTCACCGAGCGAAAAACGGAAAGGAAATTTCAGTTCCCGGTTGGCGCGTTCCAGCACCGAAAGTAATAAGAATTCGAACAGACCCGCGTCGGCGAAAACGACGTGACGGATTTCGGCGTGGCTGATGCCTTGCACAAGCGCCTTTAAAAAATCTTGCGAAATTCCCAGGACGGCCGCTCCAACATCGGGAGAGATCTTCAGGTTGAAAAGCGACATTCCGGCGAATTCAGTTAACCCGCTCTCGCTCCAGGTAACCGCGCGCGCCGCGCCTGTTGCCAGCCGAAGCGGCTGTTCCTGACTCCAAACTTGCTGGTTCGAGAAAGTGAACTGAAACGGAAACACTAAGAGCCGCGCGCCCTCGTTCAAGAGCGCGGGCTGATGCGCGGCAAGCCTCGCATCGTTCAGGTAAGTTCCGTTCGCGCTGCCGAGGTCTTCGACAAAGAATTGCGCACCTTTTTTTATGATCCGCGCGTGACGACGGCCCACTCCCGGAATCGGAATCACGACATCGCTGTCCCGTTCGCGCCCTATGAGTATTTCGTCCTTTTGAAAGCTCAGGTTGCGGCTGTCGCCGGGCTCAATCTGATTTGTCTGTTGCAGCAGGACCATACGCTCGCCCGCGACTTCGAGCAACGCGCCTAGTCCTTCTTGAATCCACAGCCCCCAACGGGCATCCCCGCGGAACAGATCCTCGAAAAGATTTATTAGTTCAACGTCCGTTCGCGAATAGGACTTCAGTCCTTCGAAGATGCTGAGCCGTGGCCGCAATTCAAGCAAACTCATCCGGTCGACCTGCTAACCACCGCGAGGTTCGATACGCGGACTCCCTTACCTTCGAGCGCTGCACGGAGACTGCCTAAGTTTTTCTGCACCACGGCAGCAACGCTGGGCGCCGCAGTTAGAAAATTCACGGAAATGGACCCTTGCTCACTCCGAACATTCACCCGCAATCCCGCGAGAACTTGAGAGTTGAATTGAATCTCAACCGAGCACGCGCCACGGGCTTGATGAGAAGAGATGTGATCCACAATTTCGGATGCAAGTCGCTCAATGTCCGTTGATACTGGGGCGCTCGAGACTTGCGCCGATTTGCCGGCGACTTCTGGTAACCCAGGCCGTTCACCTTGGGCGAGCACATTGTATTGTGGCATGGATTCCTGGCGTCGAGCTTCGAGAATTTTGGAGAATCGGCCACCCTTATCGCCTGCCACTTTGGAGTTCGCGATCTCCTGCTGCCTTTCGGTATGCGCTTTTTGAATTCTCATGCGCCCGTCCTCTGCGTCAGATGCATGGTGGTCCCCATTTCATCCTGTTCCAGCTCTTCCTTCTTCGCTGCTTCGGCGAGAAAGCGTTTCTTCAGTTTCTCGCGATACCTGCTGAGCTTCTCCGCCTCTCGAAAACACTCGATCGCATACGCTTGTGCGTCGCGCAGATTCATTTCGGCTTCCTCGACTGCGAATTTCTGAACAATGGTCTGCTCCCTGGCAGTCCTGAGGTCCTGCTGTAAGGCCAGTAAATATTCGTTCCTGCGCTGTACGTCTGCGACAGCGTTCGCTACCGAGTCCAACAGTAATTCGTCACGCGTCCGGGAGATAGACCGCTCAATGCGCTTTTCGTTTTCTTCCAAACTCCTAAGAGCGGCCTCCTGTTCGTGCAGCACTCGCTGCTTTTCCGCCACCGCCAGCTTAGCTTTGGCCTCGATCTCTAACTTCTGATCGAGGAGCGTTTGCAATCGAAACGTGAACGCCGGCATAGCTGGACCATCAGAACATCGACTTCAGGCGGTCGACCGTTTGCGTTGCGGAAGGGTGTTCGCCGGTCGATTGCTGCAGAAAAGAGTTCACAGCGGCGATCCTGGAAATCGCGAAATC
>JAFASD010000125.1 GCA_019244945.1 Acidobacteriaceae bacterium
GCCATCCGCGCGCAACTCAGGCTTTCTGGACGTATTTGCGCGCCTAAAGCCGGGCGTGAACGAGAGCGAGGCAAAAGCAGAACTCGCAACCGTTGCCAGACGAATCGCCGCTAACCATCCCGAAACTGAGAAAGGATGGAGCGCGAATCTCATGCGGGTGCAACAGTACTTCGTCGAGGAAAGCAATACTAAAACCGCGCTTGTTTTCTTACAAGCAACCGTTGCGTTTGTGCTTTTAATTGCATGTGCGAATGTAATCAACCTTTTACTGGCGCGCAACTCCGTGCGGGAGCGTGAATTTGCGATCCGTAGTGCATTAGGCGCGGGCCGATTCCGGCTTGTACGGCAGCTTCTTACCGAATGTCTGACGCTCACGTTGGTAGCTGGAAGTTTAGGCTTGCTGTTGACATTCTGGGGTTTACGAGCAGTGCGGGCCGGACTTAACTGGAGCCAAGGCGCTGCCCAGCTCGCTGACTCATTATCAATCGACAGCTCTGTTTTGGTGTTTACTTTTTTGATCTCCGTGGCGGCCTCAATGACCTTTGGGCTCGCGCCCGCCATTCAGCTTTCACGGCGGGACAGTGGCGCCAGATTAAAAGAAAGCTCCCGGACGACAACCGCCGGCCGCTCACGTCATCGCCTGCAGAAGCTGCTCGTCATCAGTGAGCTCGCGTTATCAGTTATTTTGCTGACCGGCGCAGGTCTTTTCGTTGGAGACTTCATCCAGGAAATGCGCGCCGCGCCGGGTTTGAATCCGCAGAATGTCCTCACCGCATCCGTTCGGCTCAGCGGTCCTGGCTACGTCACACCCGCACTGCAAGCAGCCTTCTTTCAAAACGTGATCGAGCGAATTTCCGCTTCACCCGAGGTCCTCTCGGTAGCGGCCACTAGCGATCTGCCGTTCACTTTTCCGGGTAGAGCACGAGTAGCGATCGAAGGACGGCCATTGCTTGAGAGCGAAAAGCAGTGGACTTTCGGCTACTTTTGCGTGAGCCCGGATTATTTCAGCACAGCGCAGATTCCGCTCCATGAAGGTCGCGAATTTACCCCATTCGATAAAACCGGCTCGCCTCGGGTCGTAATCGTCAATCAAGCGTTCGCCGCGAAATTTTTCCCGCGCGAAAATGCGCTCGGCCGGCGCATTCATATTAGCCGCCATGAAGAATCGGCAACCACGACAACAGCCCCTCCGTGGAGCGAAATTGTGGGCGTGGTAGCGAACGTAAACGAAGTTCTGGGGCAGTTACATCCGCGGCCTCAGGTGTTTGAGCCCTTTCTCCAGCAGCCCAACGCATCTATGAACCTGCTTGTCCGCTTACGGATTGATCCCGGCGCATTTGCAGCTTCGCTGCGGCAGGCTATCTGGAGCGTAGACAAAAATCAGGCGGTAACAAACCTCAGAACTATGAAGCGCGTCATGCGAGATGCCGGGCAGGGAGACGACCTCATGGCAGAACTAATGGGAGCGTTCGCGTGTATTGCGCTGATCATGGCAGCCTTTGGCATTTATGGCCTGATTGCTTATCTAGTCGCTCGTCGCACCCAGGAGATCGGTGTCCGCATGGCGGTCGGCGCAAGCCGACACGAAGTCATGGTACTGGTATTTCGCAATTCTATGTCGCTTGCCGTTTTCGGCGTTGCTGTGGGATTTATCGTTTCGCTGGTCTTGCCTCGATTGGTAACAGCGCTCTTTACAGGCTCGCACGTGGGCGGCGGATCAATTGTCACGGGGACACCGGAGCTTGTAATTCTTGTCGCCCTCGCTGCGAGCTACTTTCCAGCCCGCAAGGCATCGCAGGTCGATCCGATAGTCGCTTTGCGCAGCGAATGACATGCCAAGCGATTGGCAGGGTGCGACTGATCCGAAGCTGTGGATTTACTCTCGAAGGTTTCGCTCGCTCTTGCATAGAGCTCTTCGTGTGCGCTCTGCCGCCCCATCATCGCTTGTTGCTCCGCCATGACCGAGGGTTTTATTACGCTACGAGTTGACCGACCGACCATGACAAATAATCCTGAAGGTCTCACGAAACGAACCCACTTCCAGTTCGTTTGGTAAAAACGCCCTTTGCCCGTTCAGAACTGTTCAGTGATCAGCACTTCCTCTCCGTGTTGAGGATGTCCGGTTTTCCGTTGAAAAAGGAACGGCTCGGAAACACGATCTAAGCCGCCGAATGGGCAACGACGGAGATCGCATTTAGGTTACAACGCATGTCATAAGCACGCTGCAGATTGTGAATAAGCAGCGGCAAATGGCGGT
>JAFASD010000134.1 GCA_019244945.1 Acidobacteriaceae bacterium
TCGCATGTCTGCAGATGCGCCCGCATTTCGCGTCTCGCCTTTTCCGGATTGCGCTGACGCAGTGCAGCAACGATTTTGGCGTGATGCTCATGCGCGTTCTGTTTGATACCGGGGAGTTCTTGCGATTTCGCAATAAAGTCCTGCAGCACATTGCGGATCGGAGTCAGCAATTCGTAGAGGAGCTGATTTTTCGAGCTCTTTGCAATCGCCAAGTGAAAGTCCACATCTAAAGCCGCATAGCTGGATCCGTTCACGTCAAGCGCGTGTTTCATGTCGCGAAGAATTTCTTCGAGCTTCTCCAGGTCGCCCGGTTCCAGGCGTTCCGCAGCCATGGCGGCCAACTCGGTTTCGAGAATTAAACGTGCTTCGCTCACGTCCTGTAACTCTTTGTCCGATTTCAAAATCCCGCGCGTCCGAATTCGGTCAGCCAGACCTTGAGCATTGTCCAAGACATAGGTGCCCTCGCCAGGGCGCATCTGAACTAATCCGACATAGGCGAGAGACTTGAGAGCTTCACGGAGGGTCGAACGGCCAATGCGTAACGTTCCACACAATTCGGATTCAGCGGGCAACCGATCACCCGGGTTCCACAAACCGTCAGAAATTTGAGCAGCAATCTGTGCCGCGACCTGTTCCCCTAGCGTCACGCGCGAGACAGGTTTCAGCTTTTCCGTTGACATCGAGCTTCGGCGTAATTATACTACATCCAAACATAGGATTGTCTGCTTGTCTGATGTTTAGAAAGTCGACAAAGAGAGGTGTCTGTGAAGGCCACGAAGCTTTTGCAAATCGCTGTCGGATTGCCCGCCCTTCTGTTTGCGGTATGCTCAAACCTTGCCTGGGCGCAGTTTAACGGTGGCGTTCGGGGAGTAATTACAGATCCGAGCGACGCGCCCATTCCTGGCGCTGCAGTAACTATCAAGAACGTAGCCACGGGGATTTCGTCCTCGACAAGAAGCGACAATGGGGGCAATTATATCTTCACCAGTCTTGCTCCGGGGGATTACACAGTCTCCGCGGAGGCCACTGGTTTTCGTCCTTTTGAAGTAAATGCCACCGTACAAACGGACCAGACTTTAGACGTAGCAATTAAGTTATCCCTCACAGCGGCGACACAGTCAGTGGAAGTCACCGGACAGGTGCCCATTCTAGACACAGATGATAGCCGCTTGCAGACGACGCTCTCCTCCGGTGATTTGGCTGCCCTTCCTTTGCAAGGCCGCACGCTTTTCGGATTGATGGGTACAGCACCCGGAGTTACCGGATTAGGAAACCTCACCGGCGGCATCCCGGATAATTTCCAGGTCGAAATCACAAACAACTACAATGCAAATGGCCGGCCGTTTGACGCGAATTTGTACATAGTTGATGGGCTGGATATTACGAGCAGCGTGCGACCGGGTGTGATGAATCTTTCCCCTAACCCGGACTCGATACAAGAGACCTCAATCCAGACCGACACCTATTCGGTGGAATACGGCAGAGCAAGCTCGATTGTCACCGCAATGACCACCCGGTCCGGGACAAATGGGTTTCATGGATCCCTGAGCAATTACTTTACGTCGCAACAGTTATGGGCGCGCACGGAGTTCACTACAAAATATCAACCGTTTCACGACGACAATTTTGGGGCATCTTTGGGCGGCCCAATTATCAAGAATCACACGTTTTTCTTTGTTGCAATCGAACCGCTGCGATCTCTTGCCAGCACCAGCGGTTCGGCCACATTTGAAGCACCGCAATTTGTACAGTGGGCCTCGCAAAACTTTCCCTCATCGATCGGAACGCACCTATTGCAGCAGTTCCCGATATCAGGAGCAGTTACGAATGCGGTAGTGTCGAAAACGGCGCAGAGCGTGTTAGGCAATAGCTGTGGAACCACAGCTACCTTTAATATTCCTTGCAATCTGCCGATGATCGATTCGGGCAACTATAACTACGCCGCGTATCATGACGGTACGCAGTGGAACGCGCGGCTCGATCAATATTTCAAAAACGATCGCATATACGGAAATTTCTACAATATGGTGCTGAGTCAGTTGAATCCGTCAGTCAGGTCCGGCATGACGTCCGATACTCACTTTCATTCCCAATCTTTGCAAGTGAACGAGACGCATACGTTTTCGCCGACGATACTGAACGAGGCATCATTCGGGTATTTGGAAATGGAGGGGCTTGTGGACCTGACCGGACCGTTCCATGTGCCTGATATCACGATCACGGGACAATCTGTCGTAGCTGGAGTGCCCGTATTGGGAGTCCCGGATCCACACGAGGATTACAAACAGCACAATTTTCATTGGCGCGATGTGTTCAGCGTCATTCACCATGCACACACGTTTAGATTCGGTTATGAGGGATTTGAGGGCGACGAGCTGACGTTGTTCGGCCAATGGTATAGCGTGCCAAGTTTTACCTTCGCCAACTTATTGGCGTTTGTGCAGGGTCAACCGATCACGGAATCACAGATCTATTACAATCCGCTTACCGGCCAGCCAAACCTATTCACCCTCGGCGTCGCCAATACCACGTGGGGAGCTTTTGCGCAGGATGAATGGAAAGTTACGCCACATCTCACGCTCACACTCGGATTGCGCTTTGACAACTTCGGGAATACTCATCCCTCCCAGGCTCTTCATTCAGTGATCAACAATTTCATCTTGGGAACGGGCTCCAATCAAGCACAGCAGGTCGAAAGCGGACAGCTAAAGCAGACGGCTCACATCCTGAACCGGCAACCCACCGCGTTTTCGCCGCGGGTTGGTGTCGCCTGGGACCCGACAGGCAAAGGCGTGTGGTCGATCCGCGGCGGCGCGGGCATTTACCACGACTGGCTGACGAATGGCGAATTGAGCATTCCTCTGCGGCCGAACCCGCCAACGTATGCTCTTCCGACCTTCCGTAATGGAACGACGCAAGCGCCGATCTTTTCCTTGGGCACGAGCGATGTTTTTCCTTTCGGCTATACGCTTCCGATTTTACCGGCTACAACACTCGATAGTCATGGCGGCATTGTCGGTGAGCAGCTCAATATAGGCGGAACAGATCCCAATATTCAAGAGCCGATCATTTATAACTACAGCGTGGGTGTACAGAGACAACTGGGAACGCGTTTCGTGGCTGGCGCCACTTATTCGGGTAATCAGTCGCCCAATCTTCTAGTAGGCAACGTAACGACCTTGACCGCAAATTATGACATCAACCGCTACGCGGGCGATTTGATCGCCAACAAGAACGTATTGCATCGCCTGTTGCCCAGCTTCGGTGCGATTAACTATACCAAGAACGGTGATAAATCGGGTTATAACGCCTTTATTGCGACGTTTCGCGGACGGCTGGGTGCCCGTGACAATTTCCAGGTGGCTTACACGAGGTCAAATGTTCACGATTATGGCTATCAGTTCCCGGATGCCAACGTCCCACTTTCGACTTATGAAGGACCAAGCAGCTTCAACGTTCCCAATCGGATTTCCATTACAGAAACGCTTGGGCTGCCACTTCTCAATAATGCGAACGGAGTCATCCGTACGATAGCTGGGGATTGGCAGCTCTCGGGGAACTTCATTGCGGAAAGTGGCTTTCCGTTCACCGTTTATACTAGCGCGGCATTTTTGCCCGTCATCACGAACGGCGTTGTGACAGGCCTGGCGACCGGTAGCGGAGATTACAATGGCGACGGCTATAACTATGATTGGCCGAACATCCCATCTTCCGGTTATTCGCAACCGACCAGCCGGCAAGCATTTTTGAACGGCCTGTTTCCGGCGTCAACATTTGCTATTCCGCAGTTGGGAACTGAGGGTAACGAACAGCGGAATCGCTATAACGGTCCGGGGTTGCTAGAGTGGGATACCTCTATTAACAAGACATTTTCAATCGTGGAACGGTTGAAATTGCAATTGCGATTCGAGCTCTATAACGTCATCAATCACCCGAACCTAAACGGCGTTGTCAGCGACTTGTCGAGTGCTAGCTTTGGGAAGTCGACATCTACGTTAATCCCGCGGTACTTACAGCTTGGAGCGAAGTTCGAGTTCTAGCTTCGGAACAAGTACAAAACCCAAGCAATATGAATAAGGTTACACGGCGAGAGACATTGGTGCGTTTTGGCGGCGCAGCATTGAGTGTTTCAACACTGCGTTCGCAGACGGCCGATGGGCTGACCGTTGCCGGAAAGCCGGCGGCAATGCTGCTGACTGCAATGAGTAGCCGCACATTGCGAATTAGCTTGCTTGCAATTGGCGAGAGTGGCCAAATTGAGGCCATTCAGCCGGACAATGCCCTTGCTTTTAAAAGCGCTGGCTCGCCGATTCTTCAAGCGCGAAGGGTCAGCGAACTAAAGCCAGCACGCTGGGGGGATTTATCGGTTGAAACTTCAGGTAGTCCCCTAACGGTCAGTATTGTTGATCGCGCGGGTAAAGACGTTCAACGACTGCAATTCGATTCTGCAGCAACAGGAATTTCTTTTCGTAACAGTACGGGCCCTCTTTTCGGGCTGGGTGAAGGCGGAGAACAATTCGATCGCCGCGGTCAGCAGTTCACAATGCGCAATGGCCAATTTGAGCCCGGCCGCCGTGTGGAGGGTGCGCGCGTGCCTATTCCTTGGCTGATTTCAGCCGACGGATGGGCAATGTTCTTCCATCAACCCTTCGGGAAAATCAACCTTGCGGCAGAGACGGCCAAGTTCGAAGCGGACGATACATCCGCCGCACTGCCGCTCGACATCTTTTTTGTAGCCAGCCGTGAGCCTGCGGAGATCATGAGGGAATATGCCGAACTTACCGGTTATCCACACATGCCGCCACTTTGGTCTCTTGGTTATCAGCAGTCGCATCGAACGCTCGAGAGCCGTGCAGAAGTAATGGATGAGGCAAGCGAATTCCGTTCGAAGAACTTGCCGTGCGACACGATGATCTATTTGGGTACCGGTTTTTGTCCTTCGGGCTGGAACACCGGCCATGGCTCATTTACGTTCAATAAAAACGTCTTTCCAGATCCGGCGAAGATGTTTGACGAGCTGCACCGCGAACATTTTCATATCATCTTGCATCTCACCCGTCCGCCGACGCAGCTCTACGGCACGGTTGCCCATAAGGGAGCACAAGCCGAAGATATTAACGATGCGGCGCACTACTGGGCTATGCATCGGGAGGTCTTTCGATTAGGTGTGGATGGCTGGTGGCCGGATGAAGGCGACACACTGAGCCCGCAGTCTCGTTTGGCCCGCAATCGTATGTATTGGGAAGGCCCCTTAGAAGACCGGCCGAATGAACGTCCCTGGGCTTTGCATCGCAACGGCTATGCCGGTTTGCAACGCTACGGCTGGCTCTGGTCCGGTGATATCAATTCGGATTGGAAGGCCTTCGGCGCGCAGATTCCCGTGGGGCTGAACACGGGACTTACCGGAATTCCGTATTGGGGTACCGACACGGGTGGATTCGTGCCGACGAAAGAATACACGGGTGAACTGTACGTGCGCTGGTTCCAATTCAGCACGTTCACGCCGCTATTCCGTAGTCACGGCCGTACGTGGAAATTGCATCTGCCGTGGGGATGGAACACCGGCCAGGCCGGTCCGATCGAAGGAGAAGCATCTCCCGACCCAAACGAGTTGCACAACGCACAGGTAGAGCCCATCTGTCGCAAGTATCTAGACTTGCGATATCAGTTACTCCCGTACCTCTATTCTGCAGTTCGAGAGTCGCACGATACCGGCATGCCGATTATGCGCGCATTGTGGCTGCACTATCCAACCGATAAATCGGCAGTCGAGAAGGTGGATGAATATCTTTGGGGGCGCGACATATTAGTCGCCCCAGTTATTGAAAAAGGCGCAACTTCTCGCAGTGTTTATTTGCCGCAAGGCGAATGGTACGATTTCTGGACCAGTACACGTGTGGAAGGCGGCCGCGAGATTATGCAGCCGATCGATTTACAAACCCTTCCACTGTACGTTCGTGCCGGGGCGATTATTCCTGCTGGTCCGGTGAAGCAATACACTTCGCAGAAAGTAGCTGGACCGCTGAAGCTTTCTGTTTATCCGGGGCAAGATGGGACGTTTGTCCTGTACGATGACGATGGAAGCACTTTTCAGTTCGAGCGAGGGGAATACGCGAAGATTCGCTGTGCCTGGAACGAAGGGGCACACCGCCTGACGCTCACGCTGGAGTCCGGATCAAAGATGTTGCCTGCGACGCCGCGCGATTTCGAAGTGCGCGTAGTCGGCGGAGGCATACGGCGAGTTCGCTTTGAAGGGAAGCCGCTAACCGTGCAGTTATGACGCGGATGGCGGCACAAACGTACCAAACGTTACAAAGATCGTCCACTAACATCGGCGCATCGCGCTTGACCGTCGCATTCTTGCTTACAGCGGCGATCGCGATTAGTTACTTCGACCGGCAAACGATGCCGGTGGCAATTCACGCTATTCAACGCGAGATCCCGATTTCCAACACACAGTTTTCACAGCTCCAGGCGGCATTTCTAATGGCATACGCGTTGATGTACGCGGGCGGTGGAAAACTGATTGATGCGCTGGGCACGCGCCGTGGGTTTCTGTTCATCATGCTCTGGTGGTCTTTCGCTTGTGCCAGCCAGGGATTAGCCAATAGCTTCCCGCTCCTTGCCGTGAGCCTTTTCCTTCTGGGAATGGGCGAGGGCGGAGGATTCCCCGCAGCAACAAAGGCCATAGCCGAATGGTTTCCGGCTAAAGAACGGTCAACTGTGATGGGAGTAGTGAACGCGGGAACAGCTATAGGTGCTGTGATTGCGCCGCCATTGATCGCCATCATACTAACGAAGCTCAACTGGCACTGGGTATTTTTTCTGTCGGGTGCTGTGGGCCTTGTCTGGGCTGCTGTCTGGATACGCAAGTACTATTCACCGGCGGCGCCTCCTCAGTTGGCACAAGGTGATTGTCGGCAGATCATCGCATCCCCGGAACAAAAGAATGAAAAGCCGGATGTTTCATGGGTTCGGCTTTTTCAGTTCCCGGAGACCTGGGGACTAGTTGCTGCCAAGTTTTTGAGCGACGCTGCTTGGTACTTCTATATCTTCTGGCTGCCCAAATACCTCTATGAAATGCGGCATTTCGATACCAAACAAGTCGGCTATTTTGCTTGGATCCCTTACGCCGCCTCCGGCATCGGAAGTCTCTGCGGGGGCTGGTTCTCCAGCCGCT
>JAFASD010000147.1 GCA_019244945.1 Acidobacteriaceae bacterium
CCTTCCAGTTCATTCGACACAACATTCGTTAACGGAGTGATCTCAGCGACAGCTTGATTTGGATCCACGATCTTAATCGCTTGCGGGATGGCGGCCGCGACGCCTTGCGGGCTGGAGGAGTGAATCAGGAGTTGAGCCACAAGCCAGGGCCGTTGGGTCAGCGGAAGGTAGATCTGTCCATCTACTCCAAGTTCATGAACTCCTGATCGCACGTTGCCTACAATTCCGACGATTTCACAGCTGATTCGGTCAGTCGAGTATGTGATGTGCTTGCCTATGGGATTCACATCAGGAAAGAACTCTTTAGCAAAAGCTTCGTTGATAACGGCCACGTGTTGCGACTGAGGAGTATCATGCTCATTAAATTCGCGACCTCGTAAAAGTGGAATGCCCAGAATGTTGAAGTAATTCGCGCTGACACTGCGGCCACGGGTGCCCGGATTACGCGATCCCAAGTCCGGCGTACCTTCTATTTGGACCTCATATCCGAGTCCGCTACGAACCAGATCGAGGCGGTCGGCGATAGCGGCTTGCCTCACTCCCGGGATCGACTCTACTCGCCTGAGAACTTCATCATAGAATTTAGTCCGGCTTGGCCAAGAACTATACCGATCGGGCATGAGATCCAATGGGAAAACTGAAACCTGTTCCGTGCGCAGACCGCTATTTAAGGTACGCAGTCGCAAGAGGCTCTTGGCTAGGAGGCCGGTGGCAGCGAGAAGCATCACCGACAACATGATCTGAACGGCTACGATGCCGCTACGCAAACGCACGCTCCATGCAGAACTGGTGTAACTTCGCTCTTGCGCGCGAAGACCGATATTCGCGTCGGCTCGTAACAGCAGCCCTGTTGAAACAATGCCCATCAGTAAGCCCAGAATCAGAGTGACGGCAACAGTGAAGGCCATCATCGTAATGTCCAAATGCACGTCAGGGATAGCAGGTGAGATTTTTCGGAAGGCGCCAAGGAGCGCCTTCATTCCTAGTAAGGCGAGGGGAGCGGAAAGGGCGACACTACACAAGGAGAGGAAAGTAGTTTCTATGATCAATTGCTGCGCGACGCGCGTACGGCTTGCTCCCAAGGCGATTCTGACACTTAGTTCTCTTGATCTGGCGATGGTCCGCGCAATGATGAGATTGGCAACGTTCGCACAGGCGATGAACAAGAGACAAATGACTGCTCCCCAAAGAACAATCAGGGTTGTATGCACCGCGCCGAAAATCTTTTCTTGGAGCGGGGCTGCGCTAACAGGTCCTAATATGTCGCTGTTATTGCCATTGTCTTTGGAGTAGCGTTCTCTTATAACTGATAAGCCCGAGCGGAACCGGTTTACCGATACTCCCGTACGCAGTCTTGCCACAACGGTCAAGTAAGTTGCACCGAGGTGGACGCTGGTTGCCGAGAAGGTTCGCGTGTCTACAATGCGGCTACGCCAAACGTCGATGGGTACACCCAGAAACTGAAACCCCGTAGGTAAAACTCCAATGACGGCAAACTCTTCGCCATCGATCGTAATGCTCCGGTCCAGAATCGCAGGATTAGCACCGTATCGGTTTTGCCAAAGGGCATCGCTGAGGATCACAACTGGATTGGCTCCGTGACGATCCTCGTCGGAGCGAAACAAGCGTCCCAGTTTGGGAGTGACGCTGAGCAACTCAAAAAAGTTTGAGGACACTCGCCCGCCTTCGAGCCGAACGGCCTCGCCTTGAATGGTTCCGGTAACGATCTCGTCGTCGTATGCAGCCAGTTCAGCTTCATCACGAAGTTGCTGCTGAAAATATTGGAATCTTGGATACGAAAAGGTGTACCACGAATAGCTTTCCGGCTCTCCATGCCAAATACTCAACAAGCGGCCTGGGTCTCGATAGGGCAAGGGTTGAATGAGGACCGCGCGAACCACGGAAAATATAGCTGTGTTCGCGGCGATTACTACCGCCAAGGTCAGCAAGACCGAGCCGGTGAAGGCGAGAGAGTGGCAGAGTTGGTGCACCGCATAGCGGACATCTCTTCCCAGTTGTTCGGCATAGCGAAGAATGCGGTCATCACGCACTTCCTCTTTCGCCAATTCCAAGCTTCCGAACTCCATGAGCGCACGGCGCCGCCTCATTACGAGGAAAACCTTTGGAAACGTAGTCCTGTGCTGCGGCCTCGATATGAAATTGCATCTCACTATCGAGGCGCTTTTCTGATCGTTTGCTCATTACCGGGTATCTATTTCCCTGCTTCAAGCACAAGGCGCACAACGGCAGAAAAGCGCTCCCATCCTGCTTTTTCCATTTCTAGCTCCCGTTCCCCGGCTTTTGTTAAAGCGTAAAACTTTGCGTTTCGGCCAGCAACCGTTTTCCAACTTGCCTTCAACAAGCCTCGCTTCTCCAGGCGGTACAGCGCTGGATAAAGAGACCCTTGCCGGATCTGCAGCGTGTCCCCGCTGATCTGCTTGAGCCTTTGAACGATGCCATAGCCGTGTAGTGGCTCCAACGCAAGCGTTTTCAGAATAAAGAGGTCTAGCGTGCCTTGCAGAAGTTCCGTCTGAGTATCAGAAGCGACATACCTAGCCATTCGAGCTATAGAATACAAACGGAATACATAGAATGTCAACACATTTTGATAGCCCTGACTAATCGCGAAGCTTTTACCTCTCGGCAAGCCCGTCTCGGGCAAGCCGGAAATCACAACTGCCGCTAATTTTGTTTCCCTCGCGCCCTCATCACCTTACCCTCAATTTCTCTAGTCTGTCGTTCACCCCTCCTGCTACGTTTCGGCATGACTTCACGATCCGAATTAGAAACAACGCCCTCCGTAATTTCTCCCGCTCAGCTCGCGGCCAATCGCGCGAATGCTCAATTCTCGACTGGCCCGAAAACTGAAACCGGCAAAGCCAAATCCTCTCTCAATGCCGTCAAAACCGGCCTGACCGGTCGCACCGTTCTGCTCCCGAGCGACGACGCCGCGGAATATGAGCGCCTTCTGCACGCCTATGAGAAGGAACTTGCGCCCACCGGTCAATTGGAATCGGATCTCGTTCAGTCCACCGCTGAAATGACTTGGCGCCTCAAACGCATCCCTGCTCTGGAAATGGCCATCTTCGCCAAAGGTCACATCGAGTTCGCCAGCTCCTTCGACCAATACGATCCTTCGCTCCGCCCCGGCATGATCGAGCTTCAAACCTTCACCACTTACGAAAAACAGCTCCGCAACCTCCAGCTTCAGGAAGCGCGCCTCGCCCGACGCCGCGAAAAAGAAATGACCGAGCTACGGAAATTGCAAGCCGAACGCAAGCGAAAAGAAGTCGAGGCGCTCGATCAAGCCGCTCGCCGCTACCTGATCTCCAAAAAGAACAACACTTCCTTCGACGCCGCCGCGAATGGGTTCGATTTTTCAGTTGCCGAAATCGAGCGTTACCTCGAGCGCTGCCCACCCGCTTGGATCGAGCGCGTGCTCTCAACGCAATCGCGAAATTTCACCCGAGGCGCCGCGTAGAGGCGTTCACCATCGCCGCTTCCACTCGCGCCACCAATCGGTATCGCCAAAATCCAAAGCATTCCATGCGGCATCGAGTGCCGCCGGATCCCCGCTCAGGATCTTTTCTCTCGTAATAGTCGGAGGAAGCTTCACTAGCTCGGAAAAACGCGCGAAAACTTCTCCGCGTTCCGCGCCTTTCGTTCTCGAAAGCAGATGCCACACCGTCAGCGCATCTTGTGGGCGCGCCGAATGAAGTATCGTCTCGAGTGCTTTCACGTCATGACGATTGTCAAACTGGAAGACCGCTGTCTTCAACTCAGGCGCTGCATCGGAAAAGTAAGGAGTACCCGGCCCGCGCTCCGGTCGAGTCGTGCAAGCCGCGCCGGCCGGTATAAACGATTCCAAGTCGCGCCACTGAAACGCAACCCAACCCATCTCGACATGGAGCGACCCCGTTCCGTCAGGTGCGACATGAAGCGTATAGCGGCACCCGAGATCGACCGTGGTGGCCGAAGGCGTATCCACCACAAATTCACGCGGAGGCGCCCAGATGAACGCATGAATTGTTCCGTGCTCTAACGCCAGGCGCTGCTCATCTTTCGTGCTCCGCAACAGCCGTAATCGCGATTGCGGATCGACGCGCACTTCGCCGATGAAATCGGATTCCAGGCGCGCCGCGGAGCGTTCGCCCGTATCAATCACCTGTCCGCCATGAGTCGCCTGCGGAGTCGAGTTATTCCAAGACACCTTCCAAGCCGATTCGCCAGTCAAACCAGCCTCGCGAAAGCCCACTCGCCAGGTGATTGCAAGAACAACCATCGCCGCGGCAGCAAGCGCCGACGCCCACACCCATACGCGCCGCCTCGCAGGCACCGCTTTCAGCACCTTTTGCGGCAAAACTGACCGATCCGGTTGATACTGGAGGGGCTGCAATAGTCCCTCCAACCGCGCAATGTCCGGATCAGCTTCGCCCTCGCGATTCCACAAATATTCTTCATTCATAGTTCGACTCACCTGCCAGCGCCTGGCGCAGTTGCTTCATTCCACGACATAGATTCACGCGAACCGAGTCCGGGGTAAGCCC
>JAFASD010000185.1 GCA_019244945.1 Acidobacteriaceae bacterium
CGATCGCTGGACATCGGTTTGGCAGAACCCCGAGTTCCTGCGTGAGATACAGAATTCGGGGATGAGCATCAATGTTGAGGAAAACAATCACATGCAAATTCAGTTGCCTATCACTGGGGAAGAACAGGTTCAGCAGGTGGTTGCGCGTTTGGGGTTAACGGTCCAGTGAGCGCCGCTTTTGTTTCGGATTAACGCTCCGCAACCATGACCACTTCGTACGCAAAAAGGCCCGGAGCAATCGCGTTTATAAGGCGCAATACCCGGCTAGCGAAACGGAGGAGGGCACTTTCAGGACGTAGGGGAATCACGCGCTCAACGGGCATGACGGTGTAGCGCCGGTAGGTGACACGATA
This sequence comes from Acidobacteriaceae bacterium, assembly GCA_019244945.1. Lineage (GTDB taxonomy): Bacteria > Acidobacteriota > Terriglobia > Bryobacterales > Bryobacteraceae > Bog-105. The sequence continues at coordinate 354 of JAFASD010000185.1, forward strand.
TCCCTGCTCTTCGAGAAGAGCGCCGAAGGTTTTAGCGGTAAAGAAGCGCAGGTGCGACCAATCCAGAATGCCGCGATCCCTGTAGCGGAACTGGCCGAACAAGATCATGAACCGGACGGTCAGGTTCACGGCGTTGGGGACGGACACGATCAATTTTCCGCGCGGGGCCAGCAGGTTTCTGCAGCTCTTCAGGAGATTGGCCGGGTTTCGCAGATGCTCTAGCGAATCCAGAATCAAGATGCGATCAAATTCCTGGCTACGGATCCGCGCGACTTCGCTCAGCCCAGTTTCTAAATCGGCCTGCAAAAAGTCCACGTACGGCCTTTCTACGGCAGGCCGTTCTTGTCCATTCACGCCTACTACCTGGTTTCCGGCTCGCGCCAGCTCCGCGCCGAATACGCCGTCACCACAACCAATCTCCAGCACTCGTTGATCTTTTCCCACCAGGCGGGCGGCGTAGTAGTGGACGGAATAAAGACTACGCTTGATGGCGTGCGGAACGAAGTATTCTTCGTACTCCGGATAAGCCCGTACGGCTCTCGACGTGGCAGTGTAGCGGTTTACGGCCCGTACGATCGCTTTCGCGTACTTAAGACCGTTGACGTAGCAGATCTCATCTCCATAGAACGTGGGGATGGGCACTTCCAGAATGCGAAATCCCTGGTGATGTAGTTTGATGATGATTTCCGTGTCGAAATGGAAATCATTCGTCATGTTCTCGAGTTGAATCTGCGACAACGCGTGCAGATTGTAGGCTCGATAGCCGCTATGGAATTCCGTGAGATTCAGTCCGAGCGCGCGATTTTCGAAGGCAGTCAGAAGGCGGTTGCCGGCGTATTTATACAGAGGCATTCCGCCCTTGAGCGGTCCGCCGAAATCCTTCATCATGCGCGAGCCGAAAACGGCATCAGCGTCTCCGCGCACGAGCGGGGCATACATATGCGAGAGCAATTCCGGCGCGTATTGACCATCGCCGTGGAGTAGCACGACGATGTCAAATCCTTGCTCGATGAAATAACGGTAGCCTGCCTTTTGATTTCCGCCATACCCGAGATTTTGTGGGTGTTTCAAGACGCGGAGTTTCGGCAGGTGGGTCATGGCCTGAATTCCGACGGCTAATTCATAGGTCTCATCCTGGCTGGCGTCATCGAAGACCGCGACTTGTTCCACATTGCGCCAAACCTCGGGCGTGATCCGCTTCAAGACTTTGCTCAGCGTAGTCAGAGCATTGTACGCGACGATGAAGATGCCAATCCGTTTGCCGCGGTTGTCAGCGCGCTCCGGGGATTCGTCGAGCGCATTACGCCGGAATTGCGGAAGCGGTTCGAACGGCAGAGATAAGCTTTGCGGGGTCGTTTGGCCCGCGGTCGGCGCTGCCAATCCGGCTTCCGGAACCCCGACTGAATCAGACGTTTCGAGTTTCAGGTCCAAGACGCTGTCCCCGACCTGATCGTAGCATCCGGTTTAGAGAGTTGCCCTCGAGTTGAAGACGCGGTTCTGGCGCGTTTTCCCGGCCAGAGCGTACGCCGCGGGTTGGGTCCGGCGCATGTGGGACTCCCAACGTGAAAGGACGGTCCTTGTGGGTCTGGATACAGCCGCTCGCCTGGGCGCCGCGAGCCACGGCCACGCATAAAAGCGGCGGTAACAAGTCATGCATCTCGAGGGCTTTACCTGCATAAATAGCAGCGGCAGATCACGCCAGCGAAGGTGCGATTGCCGTATTTGCTTGGAAAGACAGGTCGGGCACATAAGAACCTCGCAAGATATGTGCCTCACAAAACGCGGTTTTCGGGGTCAGTTTTATCCCACAAGGCTCGTGTAGATCAATGCCGCCGTTAGCACGATCATGATGATTGCCGTGGTCCAGGCCACGAAATTCTGCCACGGCTCGTTCTTAAAAGTTCCCATTAACCGGGGCCGGTTGATTAGCAGGATCATGTAAACCAGCACAAACGGGAGCAGAATTCCATTCGCAACCTGAGAGTAGATGATGAATTTGAGCAGAGGCAGGCCAGGGATCAACACGACCGCTGCTCCGCCGCCCACGAGAAGCGTGTAGAGCCAATAAAAGATGGGCGCCTCCGAGAAGCGTCTGTCGACACCCGATTCGAAGCCGAGACCTTCGCAAACGTTGTAGGAGGTCGCGAGTGGAAGAATCGCCGCGGAAAGCAGAGAGGCGTTGATCAGGCCTGCTGCAAATAGAAGTGAAGCGAATTTTCCGGCGAAAGGCCGCAGGGCAATGGCCGCTTGGGCCACATCAGTGATTTCGGGATGGTGCGAATGGTAAATGGTTGCCCCGCAAGCCACCACGATGAAAAAGGCGATCACTTCGGTGAAGATGCATCCGGTGATCACGTCGAGGCGGCAGATGGGATAATTCCGTCGGTTTATGCCTTTCTCGACCACGGCCGCCTGCAGATAGAACTGCATCCACGGAGTGATGGTGGTTCCGATCAGGCCAACGATCATGACCAGATAGGCAGGATTACTGTTGAAAACGGGCACGAAGGTCTGTTTTATGGCCAGGTCCCAATTGGGCTTCGCGAGAAAAGCGGAAACCGGGTAAGCGAAATAGATCAGCGAGGCGATGATGAGAAGGCGTTCGACAGGCTTGTAGCGGCCGCGTACGATTACGATCCAAACCAGGGCAGCGCCAATAGGCACGACAATGTACTTGCTTGCTCCGAAAATGCCCATGCCCGAAGCGAGGCCGGCAAATTCCGAGACGATGTTGAAGAAATCTGCCAGGCCAAGCACCACCATGGTAAAGAACGTGGCGCGGAGTCCAAACTCCTCGCGAATGAGGTCTGATAAGCCTTTCCCAGTGATCGCGCCCATGCGCGCGGCCATTTCTTGCACCACGATCAAAGCGATTGTCGTGGGAATGAGCGTCCAAAGCAGTTGGTAACCAAACTCCGCGCCCGCTTGCGAATAGGTGAGGATCCCGCCGGGATCGTTGTCGACATTCGCTGTAATAAAGCCGGGGCCCAATACCGCGAGGAACGCGAACAGACGCGCGCTGATAAGGGCAAAGGGCGATCTCCTGCGAGTGGCGGTTTGGATCATGAGCGTCGGCGAATTTTTACACTCTATTGTTGACTACGTAGATTTCAAAACGATAAGAATCGGCACTAAAATCCCTTTGGCGCTGTTGCTGGGGGTTACCCGAGCGTGCAGGGGATGCGGCGCGAATTAACGCTCACTGAATTTCGAGGGCGCCGGTCAGTTTGATGTCACTCGAAGAGGCGCCTATCAAGATTCGGACAGGCTCTGTCTCAACCTTGAATTTGCCCGATTTTTCATCCCAGAACGCGAGAGTTGAAGCTTGAAGCGGAATCTGCACGGTTTGGGTCTCGCCTGCGTTGATCGTGACGCGCCGGAATCCTTTCAGTTCTTGGTTTGGACGCTGGACTTTCGAGCGCAGATGTTTTACGTATAGCTGCACGACTTCATCGCCACTCTGATTTCCTGTATTGGTCACGTCCACGCTGACCGTTACTGTCCCGTTAGTCGCCACTTTCGCGGAACTCGTCTTGAGATTCGAGTACCGGAAGGTCGTATAGCTCAAACCATAGCCGAATGGATAGAGCGGATCTCCTTTGAAATACATATAAGTCCGGCCGTTCCGGATGTTGTAATCCATCATGGGAGGGAGTTGATCCAGCGACTTGGGCCAAGTTGTCACCAGGCGTCCACCCGGATTGTATTCTCCAAAGAGCACTTTCGCGAGAGCGGTTCCTTCTTCCTGGGATGCGTGAGTCATGTGCAGGATTGCAGGAAGATGATCCTGCGACCAGTTGATGGCAAATGGAAAGCTGGAGACCAGGATGAGTACAGTTTTCCGATTGACTGTATAGACTTGCTTTGCCAATTGCTCCTGAGCCAAGGTAATGCTTTCGCGATCGCGACCTTCGCGGCCATCGCTCGGAACAGTGCAAGGCAACGTATCGCCGCCATCGAACGTATTGTGCTGCCAGTCATGGGCCATGTCTGGACCGCAGGTAGGGTCATTGCCAATCACGACAATTGCTACATCCGAAGAGCGGGCGGCTTTTACCGCAGCGTTGCCGGTTTCGTCGCCAGCGTAGTTGATGGTGACATTGGGACCAACTTCGTCCTTAATTGCCTGAAGAGGCATGATGGCATAAGGAGGCGTACCGCCGTACCAATCCCAATGGACTGAATCTGCAAGTGGGCCGATTACTGCGATTGACTTGAGCGTTTCCTTCTTCAAAGGCAGAAATTGCTTCTCGTTCTTCAGCAAAACTACCGATTCGAGCGCCATTTTCCGAGCTACCGCCTTGTCCCGTTCCGTATTCCAGGGTTCCGGCGAGTCTTTGATTGTTGAATACGGCACCATCTCTGGCGGATCCAGCAATCCGAGGCGAATGGCGATCCGAAATTTATGTAGCAGAAGGTTATCGATCTCCGCTTCAGTAACGGATCCGTCTTTCAACGCGGCTTTCGTTTCCTCTCGATATGTATCCAGAAATTGGTTGATACCTGCTTTGAGGCAAGCGACCACCGCGGCTTTCTGGTTCGGGAAAAGCTTGCGTGGGTCGACCAGCAGCCTAACCGCTCCGCCATCGCTCGACAATACGTCACCGGCCCATTGGTCTTCGACGATGCTCTTGAGTATGGGATTAATAGCCATCGCCGTGCCGTTCCACGCGTTGTACGAGGCCATAACAGCCTTGGCGCCTCCTTCGAGAAAGCCCATCCGGAATGGCACCGAGTAATACTCCCAAAACAAGCGTTCATCGAAATTCGAAGACGAGCTTGTACGAAAATTCTCGTTACTGTTCGCCAGAAAATGCTTCAGCAAGGCGGCGGCTTGCCAGTATTTCGGGTCCTCGCCTTGCAGTCCCTTGATGAACGCGACGGCCATGGTTCCATTGAAAAAGGGATCTTCTCCGTAGACTTCTTCACTGCGGCCCCAACGCGGGTCGCGAGCGAGATCCGACTGCGGACCCCAGAGCATCAAGACCTGTCGATGATACTTTTCGGTTTGCGTAATGAACCGCGCCTCATAGCCTTCCACGCCGCCTGCTTGGCGCACCAGATCGGGATCCCAGGATTCGCCCATGCCCGGGGGCTGAGGAAACTGCGTGGTGGGGATCGGTGGAAGCCTGGTTTGATTGGCTCCTCGCTGCACGACTCCATGAATTCCTTCAGAAGATCCGATATTCTGAACGCCCAACCTCGGCACTCCCGTTCGCGTTCCAAGGCAATCGATCTTTTCGTCGATGGTCATAAGGGAAAGAAGATTTTCAATCCTCTTGTCCATCGGCAGAGTTGAATCGTTGAAAGGGTAAGGAGGCGGTTGTCCGTAGGCGAATGCGACACCGAGAACTGCGCCAAGGAGGATCTGCACGTGCTGCTGACGCATAGTGTCTTAGGTTACGATGACCACGATCCGGCCGCTCCGCACCGGATGTTCCACGAGATCGTGAGCCCGGGAAATCTCTGAAAGCGGAACTCGTTCGGCAATCTCGAAACCTGACCACCCGGCCTCGAGCACGGCGTTCAGATCCTCGGCTGCACGCATCTTTGCATCTCTTGGGAAGTCGTCGCTTCCGAGAAAAAATAACCGGATGTTCTTAAAGACCATCGGCCAGAAAGGGATTGTTGGGCTTGCGTTATCGGTCGCGTATGTGGCGACAGACCCGCCCATGTTCAGCAGTTCGACATCAGCGCTTATGTTGGCTGCGAAAGCCACTTCGACGATATGATCGACACCTTTCGGCGCAATCGATTTTACGGTTTGAACCAGCTTCGCATCGACAAGAACCACGTCGTGAGCACCGGCCTTGCGGGCGCTTGCCTCGTCCGAAGACGATCGAACAGCGCCGATTACGTATGCGCCAGCGCGACGAGCTAATTGAACGGCGCAAAGGCCGACCGCGCCTGCGGCCCCCTGAATTAATACGGTCTGCCCACTTCGGAGGTTGCCAACATGGACGGCACGGTGCGCAGTTATGCCAGGTATTCCAAGACATGCGCCCTGATCCATCGAAACGCCTTCAGGCAGGCGGGCAATTTGATCCACCGGGACCACGGTGAATTCCGCGGCAGTACCAAACGGCCGATACGACTGTGCGCCGTAACACCACACCGGCTGCCCGAGCCATTCGGAAGAAACGCCCTCACCAACTTCGTCTACCTGCCCAGCCCCATCGCTGTGCGGAATCACGCGAGGATAAGGCATCCCATAACTGAAGGAATCTTGACGCTTCTTGACATCGCCTGGGTTGATGCCGGATGCAGCTACGCGAATGCGAACTTCTCCCGCACTCGGATGCGGGTCCGGCATTTCTCCTATTATCAAGACTTCACTGGCGGTTCCCTGCTTCTCGTACCATGCTGCCCTCATGTATCGCCTCGCGCAAAAATCTTAGGTAAAGTCGATTGCCCTCAGAATCTATCGGCCCGGGGCAGGTTTCGTGGCGACAGGCGTAACAGGCGCTGCTGGTGCCGCCTTCGTATATTGTCCCAGCCAATCCAGCACAGTTGCGTACCAGAACTGGCTGTTCTGCGGTTTGAGAATCCAGTGACCCTCATCTGGAAACTGGACCAGCTTCGAAGGAATTTTCAGTTCCTGCAACGCGGTGAACAATTCCTCGCCTTGGCCGATCGGCACGCGGTAATCCAATTCCCCGTGCGTCACCAAAGTCGGTGTCTTGAAATTTTTTGCATACGAGCTGGGCGACCATTTTTCGTACAGGTCCCCGTTCTCCCAGGGAAATCCCTGAAATTCCCACTTGGGAAACCAGAGCTCTTCCGTGGTTCCGGCCTCGCTGCGCAAATCGTAAACACCCGCGTGTGTCACTAAAGCCTTGAAGCGGTCGGTGTGGCCGAGAATCCAGTCGATCATGTAGCCGCCGTAGGAAGCGCCCGCGGCGACCACACGGTCTTTATCCACATACGGCAGGTTACTCACATAGTCGACCGTCGCCATGATGTCGTCATATGCTTTGCCGCCCCAATCGCCGTTTACCGCGTCCGTGAAGCTCTGCCCGTAGCCGATGGAGCCGTGCGGATTCGGCAATACAAGGACAAATCCAGCGGCCGCCAGAACCTGCGCATTCCAGCGGTAGCTCCAGGTCTCGCCCCAGTCGCTCTCAGGTCCGCCGTGGATCGCGAAAAGCACCGGATATTTGATGCCGGGATCAAAGCCAGGAGGTTTGACGACATAGCTCTCGATTTTCGACCCATCACCGCTATCAACTGAAACCTTTTCGAGCGGCGTGAGCTGATAATCGTTCAGCAAAGCATCGTTCAAATGCGTCAGCGGAATGCCAGATCCGCCCTTCGACATGGCTTTGTAGATTTCGACCGGATGCGAGCCGCTTTGCTCCATGTAGATCATGACGTGGTCGTCGGCGGTGAACTGCATGGAGGCGATGGAAGTCGGCCCTTGAGCAATGGTGCGGACAGCCCCGCCCGCTACAGGCATCATGAGCAGAGGCGTGGTTCCATGGTCATCCACCGTGAAGAAGATGTTCTTCGAATCCGGTGACCACGTATAGCCTTCTACCCATCGGTCGAGGGAGTCCGTGAGGGTGTTCATTCTGGCCGATTGCAGATCAAGCACAGCGAGGCGCCATTGATCGCTCTCATATCCCGCTCGGATCTGCGTTCGATAGGCAAGATACTTTCCGTCGGGGGAATAGAGCGGCCCTTCATCGGCGCCTGGGTTTGTGGTGATCCGCTTTGCTTCGCCACCCGCTGCCGCCACTGTAAATAAATCGGAGTTCGTGCTAGTGGAGGGATCGGGATCGGTGTTGGCGACGTATGTAATCTGGGTGCTGTCCGGGGAGAAGACGTATGCCTCGGGACCGCCTAGCGAAAACGGAGGCGTATTCAGATCTCCTGGCGTAAGGTCGTGAGCTTTCCCGGTTCCATCCGCCATTTGAAGCAGCAGGTGACGCCTCCTTTTGCCTGCGTATTCGGTCCAATGGCGGTAAAGCAAGGAGGTATAGACACGCGCATTCATTTTGGCGGCCGTCTCTTGATCGAGGTTTGTCTTATTACAGGCGGAGTCGTAATCCACGCCCGGCGCCGGGTTAGCCAGCGTGCACGCTGGGTAGATGTCGCTGGTGAACAGAACGAGCTTGCCGTCAGGTGACAGGGTCAGACCATCAGCCTCGGTCGGAATATTCGTAATCTGCTTGGCGTCGGCGCCATCAGGATTCATGGACCAAACCTGGGAGCCGTTGCTCCGAGTCGAAACAAAAAAGATACGCTTCGAATCGGGCGTCCAGCGGGGCCGCGTATTGGAACTGCCATCATTGGTCAAGCGTTGTGGCGCGCCGCCCTCAATAGGAACAACGTAGATCTGTGTAGGCTTGGTATTCGCTCCCATATC
>JAFASD010000189.1 GCA_019244945.1 Acidobacteriaceae bacterium
CTTGTCCTTTTTAATGGGTCCACCGGCGGTCGCGCCGAATTGGTTGCGATTCAAGAATGGCACCTTGGTGGTGATTGCGGGCGAGGCGTTATAGAAGAAGGGCGCAGCGTTCATGGCGCTGTTTTGAAATTTTTCGTAGAGCTCGCCGTGAAGCTGATTCGTTCCGGATTTCGTAATCACGCCGATATGCGCCCCGCTGTTTGCGCCTTGCGTGGCATCGTACATGGCGGCATTCACGCTGATTTCCTGAATCGCCTCGGGCGGGGGTGTGGGCAGCGCTTGGCCAATCGCGCCGTAAACGGAGGTGCTGGTCTGGATCTCGCCGCCTGCTCCGAAATTTTCGCCTGTGTTTAGAACGAACCGGTTCTCGCCCACCTGGCTGGTCGAGTTGCCGTTGAACAGGTTGTTGGTGCTGATGCCGTTGAGTGAAAAGCTATTGCTGGTGTCGCGCTGGCCGTTCGCGAAGATGGCTTGATTCCCGAGTCCGGCGTTGCTGCCGGCCCCGGCGAGAAAATCGGCATGCACGCCCGGGGTCAGAATTGCGAGCTGCGTGAAGCTGCCGGTTCCTAGCGGCGTCTGCTGAATGGTCAGTTGATCCACGACATAACCGTTTGTGGTGTCCACCTGATTCATCAGAGGAGTGGCGTTTACTTCGACCGTTGTGGTCATGGATCCGACGCGCAGATCTCCATTCACTGTTGTGGTTCGATCGCCCTGAACGGGCACATCGGTGTGCGTCTCAGTCTCGAATCCCTGTTTTGAAAAACTCAGCTCATACGTTCCGATGGGAAGATTCGGCACCGAGTACGAGCCGTTCGATTCTGTTTGGACGGTCACCTGCAAATTGGTACCGGTGTTACGCGCCTTGACCGTCGCGTCGGGGACGGAGGCGCCGGTGGCGTCCTTGATGGTCCCGGTAATGGCTCCTAGAATTTGCTGGGCGTTGGACCATTGCGTGGCCAATGACGCAAGCAGGAGCGAATTGACGAGGATACAGAGTGAGTTCCTTACGAGACGCAACACAAACTTCTCCTTTCGAGATCTCTTGCGGGGAGGTGTACAGAACGGCGAACGACCCTGAATTTTGACCATAGTAACGCATTCAGGTTGCAATCGTGTAACAAATGAGTCTCTGTTGGGTTATGGGGCGAGGGGCGCGGTGGAACGGAGTGCGCGTTCTTAGGCAATTTTGTTCTATTGATCCCTATAAAACCTGTTCCTTTAGGCTGCAGGAAACGTGCGGTCGGCCATGGCAGCGTGAGGTGTAAGGGGATGCTGTGCGCTGGACAGTTCCAGTGTTTCTTGGGGCTTTCGGCGCAATGTAGTCGTGAGGGAGAGAGTAATCTCCTCGCGAGGGCGACTTTACGTCCAAGTGGATTCCTCTACGCTAGGCCGCTGATCGCGACCTATCAGACACACAGGGGAGCACCTGCGGCCTCTAACGCTTTACGATGATGCTCCTTCGCGCATCCCGAGATTGACGAATCCGCGCGGGCATCAGCTTCCGATCCGATACGACGACCGCAGGGAGTCCATTGACACTCACGAGAACATGGGCGCCGGGTTGGCGGCCTTGTAACTACTCCAATCCCATAAAAACGCCCCAGGGGTGATATGATCGCTGGACCATGAAGCGCCTGCGTGTAATGCTGTTGGGCTTCGTGGTTCTTCAACAGATCGTTGCCCAAACGCCATCCCGCGGCATACAGGGTGCTTGGCTCGGTGCACTCGTGTTTGGACAGGCGAAAATGACGCGTATCCATTACTTCTCTCCGCCCCATGGCGGCGCATACACAGGGGTGGTCATCGATCCCGATAGCGGCGATGGGACAGACATGGATCCCATTGCGTTCGCGAACGGGAAGCTCACCTTCGAGGTGAAGGCAGACGGATATAAGTTCGAAGGAACTCTGTCGCCGGACGGCGAAGAAATCAAAGGCAAGTTCTTGCAGGGCGGTTTCTCTGCGGATCTTGTTCTGACCCGTGTAAGCCCAAACGTTTCGCATGTCGCGGATCAATACGAGGCAAAAGAAATCATGATCCCCGTGCGCGACGGGATCAATCTGCATACGATCGTCTATGCTCCGAAAACGCGCTCCGAACCGCTCCCGTTTCTTATACACCGCTCGCCGTACGGTTGGAGCGCCGCCAGTCAATATATTGACTCGGCGCTGAGCGATTTAGCGCGCGATGGTTACTTCCTAGTCTTTCAGGACATCCGGGGCCGCTACAAATCGGAAGGTAAGTTCGTCATGCAACGCCCCGTCCGCAACGCCCACAATGCCAAGTCCATCGACGAAGGTACAGACGCGTACGACACCATTGATTGGCTAGTGAAACACATTCCCGGGAACAACGGACGAGCCGGCATTATGGGCGTGTCCTACGGGGGCTGGCTTACCGAGATGGCTCTTATCCAACCGCATAGCGCGCTCAAGGCAGCGTCCGAGCAAGCCTCGCCGGCCGATATGTTCCTGGGCGACGATTTCCATCATAACGGCGCGTTCCGGTTGAGCTACGGCTTCGAATACGCCGCAATGATGGAGGCCGGGAACAGTAGCGAGAATTTCGACTTCAAGCAATTCGACACCTACGACTGGTACCTGAAGCTTGGGCCCCTGCGCGAAGCCAACGCACGATATTTACACAGACAGCGCCCCACTTGGAACAACTTCATTGCACATCCAAACTACGACGAATTCTGGCAGAAGCTGGCAGTTCAAAATTATGTTGGCTCGGGAAGGGTGCCCAATCTCAACGTTGGAGGATGGTTCGATCAGGAAGACTTCGCCGGGCCCTGGCGAATCTTCGAGGCGAGTGAAACGCCGCAGTCTCGCAGATTCAACTACCTCGTGGTCGGGCCGTGGAATCACGGAGGGTGGTCCCGGGGTACCGGGCGACGGCTGCAGAATATCGACTTCGGGAGCAATACGGGGGAGTACTTTCGCGAAAAAATCCAGGCTCGCTGGTTCGCTTATTGGCTAAAGGACAAGGGGGCACCTGACCTGGCGCGCATTTTTCTGTTCGAGACCGGACTCAATGAATGGAGGGCCTACGACCAATGGCCCCCGCGCGGTGTGCAGCATCGAAAGCTCTACTTGCATGGCTCGGGCGAAGCTTCGTTCGATGCGCCGTCCAATGCCGACGAAGCTTTCGACAGTTTCGTGTCGGATCCGCGTCGTCCGGTCCCGTATCGCGAGCCGCCCATTCCACAAACCTACGGTGGATCGAAGGGTTGGGGCACATGGTTGGTTGACGATCAGCGTTTTGCAGAAACGCGACCTGATGTGGCGGTCTGGGAGACCAAGCCGCTTCAGTCGGACGTGAGGGTGGCGGGCGACATCATCGGGGATCTGTTCGCCTCCACCAGCGGCACGGATTCCGATTGGATCATCAAACTGATCGATGTGTATCCTGCGAACGTGGCGGAAGAGCCGTCCATGGGCGGCTACGAGCTAATGATCGCGGCGGACGTTCTGCGCGGCAGATTTCGAAACAGCTTCAGCAAACCCGAGCCCGTTACTCCCCACCAACCAGTCGAATATAAGCTCGATCTGCTCTCGCACGATCACATGTTTCGAAAGGGTCATCGCATCATGGTGCAGATTCAGAGCACCTGGTTTCCGCTTATCGACCGCAATCCCCAGAAGTTCGTCCCGAATATTTTTGAGGCCGCCGATTCAGATTTTCAGGTGGCGACACAAGCGGTTTTTCGTTCCAAAACCCACCCATCCGCAATCGTCCTGCCGGTAATCGGCCCGCGGTGATCCAGGTGGTCAGCCCTCGGGAAACAATGCACCGGGACGCGTAGCCGGCATCACGAAGAGGTGGACGCGGTGATTACCCGCGAGTAGTCCGGAAGGGTAGAGCAATCCTCGTTCATTTGCATGTAAAACGCGCAGAGTTCAATGTCAGCCCGCGACCATGTGTCACGGTAAGCTCCTTCTTTACAGATCGACGATAATGATGATGCTGGAGAGCGGAACGGAAGGACTTCGCCCACGGCGTTCGCAAGGCAAGAATCGAGAACTGCTCCATGATCGACGTGAAGCAAGCTGTTCAAATAGCGAAAGCAAAAGCAATAGAGATCTTAGAAAAAAACTCGTCTACTCTCGAAGAGATTGAACGGGAGATGTACAAAGGACGTGATGTGTGGTTTATCACGCTCAGCGTGCCAAGAGATGTAGAGGAGCTACCGGTGATGGCGCGTTTGTCAGCTGATCCGCTCCAATACAAGCGTTTTCTAATCGACGCGGAAACGGGTGAGCTCGCGGCCATTCAGCTACGCGAAACCGCTTCTCGATGACGAAGTGGATCGATACTAGCCGTCTTCTTGTAGACACAAACGTCCTCGTCCTCTTCGCCGTGGGAGCGGTAAACCGTCAGCGTATTCAGACCTTTAAACGCAGCAGCCAGTACGCCGCTCAGGACTTTGATCTTCTTCTCGACGCATTTGCTGGGTTATGTCTCCTTCTTAAGTAGAACGTGTATCGCCAGTTCCGTGGATACGTGTTCCGTACAGCGGTACCCGAGCGCTTCCAGGTTGATACCCGCGAATAGATTTTCACCCGATCCCATGAGGATTGGACGGAACGCCAGATGCAATTCGTCGATGAGCCTTGCGCGAAGATATTGTTGAATGGTCGCGACACCGCCGCCAATGCGCACGTCCCTACCCTGCGCAGCATGCTTCGCCTGTTCCAAGGCGAGATGAATTCCGTCCGTAATGAAGTAAAATGTTGTCCCGCCTTTCATCTCAAGTGACCGGCGCGGATGATGTGTTAGCACGAACGTAGGCACTCGATATGGCGGCTCTTCGCCCCACCATCCCTTCCATAAGTCGTCGGGCCATTCACCGCGCAGTGGGCCGAACATGTTGCGTCCCAGAATCCACGCGCCCACGTTCTCCATTCCGCGCTGCGCCCACTCGTTGTCAACACCAGTCGAGCCTCCTTCATGCCCGTGCATCTGCTTCCAGGTGCGAGTAGAAAAAAACCAGTGGAACAACTCAGGTCCACGAACGCCGAGCGGATTCTCAAGGCTCTGATTTGGGCCGGCGGCGTATCCGTCAAGCGATATAGAGAAGGAGTTGACACGCACTTTTCGCATAGATCCTCAAGTTTAGCGGGGTCCCGTCATCGTGTTCGTCCCCTCACACCCACGGCACGAATCTGCTCGCGCATCAAATAGCGGCGCACCAGTTTGTCAATCAGCGGACTGGCTGCCTGGGCCAGCCCAGATATGCTGCAACCCCCGACGTAATTAAAACTTCAACTCGCCATACCTATCGGGCTATAAACGGAAGACACCGGGGAATCCAGCGGCGATTACAGCGGTAATGAACACAAGCTGCAGAAGCGCCCTGAGTGGCAAGGCTGTCGCCGGTCTGCCGCCAATCGTCAGATGTTCACGAGCCGCGCGTATGTTGGCGGGAAAAAGCCCGATCAGTAGCATGGCGAGGCAGGCCGCGGCAACGGGCGCGATCCGGGGGATGAGGAGTCCCAACGCGCCCGCGATTTCAAGCCCGCCCGTGATGGTCACCATCAGGTCAGGACGAGGAAAGACACGTGGAACCATCGCGATGAGATCGCCCCGCCGCTTTCCCCAATGAGCGGATGCCGTGAATGCGAACATTACTGCGAGCCCGCCGCGTAAGCACCAGGTCCAATTGTTTAGTGGAGTCACGCCGGCGAGGCCGATGACCCTCAGAACTAACGTCGCAATGACGAGCACGAAAAACGGAAGCATGTCTTATCTTTTCGAGCCGGTTGCGCACATAGTCTAAGAGGTGCTGAAGCGTGGCACGCCCTTCGTGAAAGCGTCTTTGACGGCGAGATGCCGCCTCACTGGCGGTGGCGTCATGTCGCGCTCGTCGGAGGTGAAGATCTTTTCGCGTTGCGAGATGAGATAGTCCGCTGTTCGCGCTGCCAAACATTGAATGGTTAATCCGGGATTGGCCGATCCTTGCGTGGGGAGAACGCTGCCGTCGCAGATGAAGAGATTCGAGACATCATGCGTGCGTCCATATTTGTCGACAACGGAGGTGGCGGGATCATGGCCCATGCGCGCGGCGCCGACCAGATGCGCGTACCGCGATTCCTGAACGACTTCCTCCGCACCGGCCGCGCGCATCACATCCATGACGGTTTTTTTGCCGAACTCGATCAGCTTCTTGTCGTTGTCGTGAAGCTTGAAAGTGACTTTAGCGACCGGAATACCGAACTGGTCCTTCTCTTCGGCCAGCTCGACGCGGTTTTCGGGCCAAGGAAGAATTTCGCCTAAAACGCCCAGAGTCGCCCAATGGTTGTAGTCCATCATGACGCGGCGCATGCCCCAACCCCAAGCGCCCTTTGCGACCATCATCTGCTTGGCGAACGCGATTGGCAGCGGCGCCACCGTCTGGATAGCGAAGCCGCGCGCGAAGCCTCTCTTCGGATCGGTCTCATAGAACTCCTCGGTGAGCGCGTGCGCGGGTGGCGCTTTATACATGCGGATCAGGTCGGCAAATCGGCCGAGCACAACGTTGCCCGCCTGCGCCATGAGATAGCGGCCGACTGTGTCGCTCGAATTGGCCAAGCCGTTTTCGTGACCGGGAGAGGCGGAGTTCAAAAGGAGACGGGGCGTCTCAATCGCGTATCCCGAAACAATGACGGCCTTGGCGCGCTGGAAATGTTCATGACCGTCTTGATCGAAGTAAAAAACGCCATTG
>JAFASD010000234.1 GCA_019244945.1 Acidobacteriaceae bacterium
GGTTGTGAAGTCTCGCTTGGTTTGCGGGTGCTGATCCTTTCCGGATATAGATTGTAATTTCCTGGCCACGCAGGTCCCAGGAGACCGTTTCTCTCAGACCTAATTTCATGCACTGCTCTGGCGTGATGTCCGGCGCCCAATCGTAGAAGTGGGCCAAAAAGCGTCGCACTAGGGAATTCGACATTACGAAATTTTCCGGCGCCCACGTGCGCGTGAAGGTGATCAGCGCGTCGAAAGTGCGAGGCGGCAATGCCCGAATGGAAGAGGCGTGGAAATCGCGGGTTTCTACAACATCCAATTTGCGTTGGACGAATCCGTAATCGGGATCCTGAAAGGCGGCGGTGTAAGGCCAAGCGGTGGCAATCGTGCGATCGGCAAGATTTCGTTCGGCGAAGCCTGCTCCCAATTGCTGAAGCCGCACGAAATCCACCATGGCGTAATTGTTTTCGTAAGGAAATGGCCAGGGCGGATTCCAAAACAGGTTAGCGATCAGGCCTGCAGTTAGGATTGCCGTCGCCGTAATGGTTATCCATTTCGGAACGTACATGAGCGCGATCGCGACAGCGATGTAGAAAAGTGGAAGCACCGGGAGAACGTAGCGCTCGAGCTCCGCGCCTCCGAAGATTGAAACGAGCACGAGTGTGGCAGCGCCGACGGCAATTACCACTCGCCAGGAGAATTGGTTGAAAATCGAGTGCTTCCGGAAAGTCATGAGAAGCGCAAGGGTGCCTATCCATCGGAACTCGCCCAAAAATACGTAGTAAATGCGGCGAACGAAGGAGAGCGCCATCCTTACTGGATGAAGCGCGTAACCGACGTTGTAATGCGCGAATCCGGGGTCACCGAGCCAATAGCCGGTCGCGCGATGCAAAACCAGGAGCCACGCCGCGAGGGCCACGGCGGGGGCAATGAAGAACGCCGCTCGTCTAAAGTCTTTCCGAAATATCAAGGCAAGAAAAAAGACGAACGGCACGATGATTCCCGTTTCTTTCACTAGTACAAGAAAAACGCTTGCCACTGCGGCGACTAGATAGTTTTTCCTGACGAACAGAAGCAGTGCAAGTAGCGTGAGCGCCATCGCGGGCATGTCGAGTTGGGCCATCATGCTTTGGGTATAAAAAAGCGGAGAAGCTAGAAGAAAAAGCGGCGGCAGAAATGCGGGGAAGCCTTCTGTTCCGCGGCTCAGTTCTATGGCGAGCAAGAATGCAATCAATAACCCGGCTGCGGCTATGAGTAGCATGGCGAGACGGGTTATCGGGATTGAGAACCCGAACAACTTGTACCAAAGAACCAGATAAGCCTCTACGCCAGGAGGATGGACGTTGGGAATGGTGGAATGCGCTACCCATGCTCCGGTTCGAAGCAAATCCAGCGCTGTCGGAATGAATTGGCCCTGTTCATCCCAATAGAAAGGCAGCGTCAAGAGGCCTACGTGGATTGCGAACAGGGGGAGTGCGAAGAGAAAAAAGAAAATAACCAGGTGATAGGGAAGCTTTCGAGCCGGCCGCGATGCCGCCAATGCAAAGGGAGGCAGCTTCGGCATTGGCGGACGTCGCGGAGGAGGCATGGCCGAACTTATTGGATGATCTCGCCCTGAGTCTGTGCTTCCAAACGAATCTCGCCGAACGCGGCTTCATACTGCTTTAGATTCTGTTGAAGGACGTTCGATAAAGCTTTGGCTTGTGGCGGGCTCAAGTAGATACCTTGGAAATTTTGAATGGTCACGGCATCGGGGGCGGTCTGGTTGATGGTGCCGAACATGAGGAAGAAATCCCACAGATTCACGCGCATCTGCACGCTATTCGCGTAACTTTCACGATAATCCGGAGTGGTCGTGAGTTGAAATTTCGGCGGTGGCAGGCCTGGCGTCATGTCTCTAGTATCGCGTCACCCGCTAAGACCCGTAACTTTCCGGGAGGTAGGGTCGTCCAACAGTTGCCTATCCGCGTGAAACGAGGGGGTAAGAGGGAATTTGACGCTTCACGCCGGCCAGGGAGAATGCACTCGGAGGTGCTAAATGCGGACAATCCGCTCGATTAGTTTACTTGTTCTGTTCCTCGTGTTGGCGATTTTTCTCACGCCGGCAACATCTACTGCGCAAATTTCATTTGGCCTATCGATTACGATAGCGCCACCGGCACTGCCGGTTTATGTGCAGCCTGCCTGCCCAGCGCCGGGCTATATCTGGACTCCCGGTTATTGGGCTTACGATCAGGATGGTGGATATTACTGGGTGCCCGGCACCTGGGTGATGGCGCCATCCGTAGGAGTTTTGTGGACCCCGGGTTATTGGGGTTGGAGCGGTGGCGCATTTATCTGGAATGCCGGTTATTGGGGGCCGCATATCGGTTTTTACGGCGGGGTTAATTACGGGTTCGGGTACGGCGGCGTAGGTTACGAAGGAGGCTACTGGAACAACGGAGCCTTTAACTACAACCGAAGCGTGAACAACATCAGCAGCACTACGAATATCACCAATGTGTATAACAAGACCGTCGTAAACAACACCACGAATGTAAGCAACGTGAGTTACAACGGCGGAACCGGCGGGATCACCGCGGCGCCAACTCCCGCTGAGCAGGCGGCGGCGCGCGAGCAGCATATCCAACCAACTGCGGTGCAAACACAGCATCAGCAGCAGGCTCGTACTAATCCGGCGCAGTTCGCATCTGCAAACCATGGGCAACCCGCGGTGGCAGCAACTCCCAGACCGGGAGTTTTTTCGGGGACTGGAGTCGTGCGGGCTAGCCGGGCTGGGGCGCCTTACAACGCTGCGGCAAATCGGGCTCCCGCGCGAGCTGCAACTCCGGGGAACGGGAATGTGGCGGCTGCGCGTCCGAACGCGGCGACAGCAAGGCCTGCGGCGGTTCCGCATGGCACGCCTCCATCGCGAGGTGAAACCCCGGCGCGAGCCGCAGCCCCGGCCAACGGTGGAACACGTACAGTAACACCTGCGCGTCCAAACACGGCGTCAGCAAGGCCTGCGGCGGTTCCGCATGGCACGCCTCCATCGCGAGGTGAAACCCCGGCTAACGGCGGAACACGTGCTGTAACACCTGCGCGTCCGAACGCGGCCCCAGCACGGCCCGCATCTGTTCCGCGTGGAACGCCGCCCTCGGAGGCTCCCTCTCGTCCTGCAGTCCAGCGTGAGCCTGCACGTCCTCAGGAAGAGAGACAGCCTGCACCGAGTCGGCCGGCAGAACCGCATGGGACGCCACCGGCGCCGCGCTCCAACCCACCCCGGTCGGAGGAGAAACCGCCGCGTTAGGCATTTCGCGGTCGTTTTTCCGAGCGCCTACCAGCGCTCTTCAATTATCAATTGTGTACTGACCAGACGCACTCTGGCAGTGCTTGTTCCCGTGCTACTCTTGGCACAAATGCAGATGTGCGGCGTCTATCAGGCGCTCGGTCCTGAGGTGTTCAGCCAATTAGTGCGGGGCGTCTCGATCGGGAAACTGAAGACGTATCAGGTGTATGAGCGATTCAAACTTCGGGCACGTCTGGTGAAGCTGAATTCGGAATCGCTTCGCAAAGCGCAAGCGCGATTTTGGGCGCGGATTGAAAGCGGCGAAGAAGATTTCGCGACGGACCTATCGCAGGTCTTCCTTCTCTCTCATCTGGACATGATCGTGGATATTCTGAACTTTCTGGAAATCCCGAACGAACAGGGCTTTTTTGACAAAGATCTGAAGGCGGAACAGTATCTCACTCCCGGCTGGCAAGAGCGCGTTTTTGAGCATTTTTCTGAGAAGTACCGGCGCGAAATCCTGCTGTTCTATATCAACCATCTGGATTGGGAGCTCAACAAAACCGATAACGTATTTCTTCCGGCGGCGTGAATATGACAGACATCAAGTCTTTTCATGAGCAAGTAAAGCGCGGTGACTTGGAAAAAGTCCGCGCAGCCATCGCGGGAGATCGCGCGCTGCTTGATGCAACGAATGAGTCAGGACAAACGGCTTTGCTCCTCGCGAAATATTACAGGCAAGAGGAGACAGCGAAGTATCTGTTGAGTCTCGACCCGAAGCTCGATGTTTTCAACGCCAGCGTTGCCGGACAAACGAATGTCGTACTCGATCAGATCGATCGCGATCGATCTTTGATCGAGCAGCACAGCAACGATGGATGGACGCCGCTGCATCTTGCGGCTTTTTTTGGACATTCCGATCTAGCCGATGCATTGCTCGATCGGGGTGCGCCTATCGACGCTCTTTCGACGAACGCCATGAAGAATACGCCTCTGCATGCGGCCGCGGCTGGCGGAAAAACAGAACTTGTTCAGCTTCTTTTAAATCGCGGCGCGAATCCCAACGCGCGACAGGAAGGCGGATGGACGGCTCTGCATTCGGCGGCTCAGGCGGGAAATCGCGAGATGGTGGAAGCGTTGCTCGCAAACGGGGCCGACATCAACGCGCGCGCGGACAATAATCAAGGTCCTCTGGATTTGGCGATGATGTCGGGCAAGCAGGAAGTCGCCGCGCTGCTCGAGGAATTAGGGGCGAAGTTGCAGTAGGCGATGCTCGAGACACAACTGGAAGAACTGCGCCGCGCGACGCTGGCGGCTTTTGCTTCTGCTAATTCACTGGAAGATCTGGAAGGGGCGCGCGTGGAAGCGCTCGGCCGCAAAGGATCCCTAGCCCGGATCACCAAAGAATTCGGCAGGCTCGCGCCTGACGAGCGCGCCCGGCTCGGCAAACTCCTGAATTCGGTAAAACAGGATCTCGAAACGGAATATGATGCGAAGGAACGCCGCTTTGAGGAAACCGCT
This sequence comes from Acidobacteriaceae bacterium, assembly GCA_019244945.1. Taxonomy (GTDB): domain Bacteria; phylum Acidobacteriota; class Terriglobia; order Bryobacterales; family Bryobacteraceae; genus Bog-105. The sequence continues at coordinate 4,769 of JAFASD010000234.1, forward strand.
TTAGCCGAGCGGCTCGCGAATGAATGGATCGATGTCACTTTGCCTGCGCCGGGCGTTCATCCCGGCAGCCTGCATCCCGTCACTCAGCTCCAACAGGAGATCGAAGACCTGTTCACTTCGATGGGCTTCGCCGTTCTGGAAGGGCCGGAGGTCGAGACAGAAGAGCATAATTTCGACGCACTGAATATCCCTTCGACGCATCCCGCGCGAGACATGCAGGATACTATCTGGCTCACGAGCGGCCATCTCCTGCGCACGCATACATCGCCAGTTCAGGTGCGCGGCATGAGAAAACTGGGGCCGCCGTTTCGAATGATTGCGCCAGGGCGTGTGTTTCGCAATGAAGAGGTGGACGCTTCTCATGAGCACACGTTCCACCAGCTCGAGGGGATGATGGTTGACCGGGAGGTTTCGGTGGCCAATCTGATCTACTTCATGAAAACGCTGCTCAGCTCCATCTTCAAGCGTGAAGTTACAATCCGGCTGCGGCCGGGGTATTTTCCGTTTGTCGAACCGGGTTTTGAGTTGGATATTCATTGCCTAATTTGCGACGGCGTGGGATGCGCGGTATGCAAGTACAGCGGCTGGGTGGAACAGCTTGGATGCGGATTGGTGCATCCAAACGTGCTGAGGATGAGCAACATTGATCCCGAGGAATGGAGCGGGTTCGCCTTTGGTCTGGGCCTCACGCGGCTGGTCATGATGCGTTACGGCATTGACGATGTTCGCCAGCTTTTGAGCGGGGATCTGCGATTTCTCACCCAGTTTTGATTTCGTCCAGGTGATTCTAAGTTGAACTTTTCCTATCAGTGGATCTGCGAACTCGTGCCGGGCTTGCGGGCCGAGCCTGCCGAGCTGCAGCGCCTGATCACGATGAAGACGGCTGAGTGCGAAGGTATTCATGCAGCGGGCGGCGATTGGATTATCGAGATCGACAACAAGAGCCTCACGCATCGTCCGGATCTTTGGGGCCACTACGGAATGGCTCGGGAAGTCGCTGCATTTGCCGGTGGAGTGTTGAAAGATCCGGTGAGGCTAGATTTGCTGCCGAACGGACAGCCTGTTGTAAAGGTGGAGATTCAGGACTACTCGCTCTGTCCACGCTATAGCGCTTTAGTTTTCGAAGATGTCAAGGTGAGCCCGTCACCGCTTTGGTTGCAGGATCGGCTAAGAAATCTTGGTCTGAATCCGATTAACAACATTGTCGATGTAACCAACTACATTCTTGCCGAACTCCCGCAACCGATGCACGCCTTTGATGCTGACAAGCTCGCGCGGGAGACGATTCTCGTTCGGAGTGCTCGTGCTGGCGAGCGCGTTAAAGCGCTCAATGGAGAGATGTATACGCTGACGGAATCGGATCTGGTGATTGCCGATTCATCCGGTCCCGTGGCGCTTGCTGGAGTGATTGGCGGTTTGGACACAGCGATATCGGAGACGAGCACGCGTATCGTTCTCGAGAGCGCGAATTTTAACGCCGCGAGCATTCGCCTCACATCTTCACGGCACAAATTGCGAACGGATGCCTCGATGCGGTTCGAGAAATCGCTCGATCCGGAAAACACGGCGCGAGGTCTGGCGCGCGCGATGGAACTGCTGCGGGAGGTGTGTCCGGGTATCCGAGCAGTTGGAGGAGTGACTGACAATCGGGCTGCTCTGCCTTCCGTCAAGCCGATCGTG
>JAFASD010000248.1 GCA_019244945.1 Acidobacteriaceae bacterium
CGATTTAACCTATGGCACAGCCACAGACGCGAAGTATCATCAAGCTTTCGAGATCACTGGAATCAGCGGTTTCTTTTCTGACTCGAACAATGGCCTCAATATCGTCAATGCATCCATTGGTCCGCTCGAGGCGATCAAACACGACAAGCCCGATTCGACCAACTTACTGGCACCGCACGATTTCAGCAGGTTCGCCGTCGCGGGCCTGGGTCACGGGTCTCTCACCTATGACAATCTGTACTATCCAGGCGGCTCGCCGCAAACCGCTTCCGACTACCCGCTCCATGGGGGATTTCTTGACATTTACGGACTGATGTTCGATATAGGTGGCGGCAGAGTAGTCGATCTATGGAGCAACGGTGACCCGGGCTCGACCGGTCTCGGTCCCATCTATGGCGTCGCCGTCGCGACCCACGCTGGTGCGTTGGATTATGTCAGTAGTGGCGTCTCCATAACGCCGGAGCCCGGCGCACTGGGCCTGCTCGGCGGCGGTTTGTTGGCGATGCTGGTGTGGAGGCGCAGGGCTTGCAGTCGCTGTAACGAATAGTTCCTCTGAAGCTCGATACGGATACCCACTAATCGTTACACGCTCGTCGTCTCTTCTGATTGCAACGGGGGCATTCTCCGAACGGAGTGGTTCGTGATTTGCTAAGTGTTTCCCATGAACTCCCTGTTTCCGACAGAAGAACGGGCAGCCCAGCCGACTCTCGATAGGGACGAAATACCGGACGGCCTACGGCAGAATTTCGCGCTTCTGCTCGACTGGTTCACGCCGAACATTTATATCTGTTGGACCATCCTCGGCATTAACGTTCTGGTGTTTGTGGCGATGCTGCTTTCGGGATTCAACCCGGACAAGATATCGCCACAAGCACTCCTGAAGTGGGGCGCGAATTACGGTCCGTTGACGGCGACGCGCAATGAGTGGTGGCGCGTGCTGACCTGCCTTTTCGTCCACATGGGGTTCGTTCATGTCGGCTTCAATATGCTGGTCCTCTACCAGATCGGACCGTTTATGGAACGGCTGCTGGGGAACATCGGTTTTCTGATCGTGTATTTAGTAGCTGGAGTTGCGGGCGCGATCTGCAGCCTGGCGCTGAACCCTTACGTGGTGAGTGCAGGCGCTTCGGGCGCAATTTTCGGACTGTATGGCGCATTAATCGGGTTTCTGATTCTCCGCCGAGATTCGATACCCGGGCCGGCGCTTACTAAGATTTTGAGGAGTGCCATTATCTTTTTGATCTATAACGCTGTGTTCGGACTCCTGCGGTCGGGAGTCGACTTGGCGGCGCACGGCGGCGGTTTAGTGGCGGGCGTGATCTGCGGACTGGCAATCAGCACGCCGATTAAGGAAGGGTTCCGGCAGAGGCGATTGGTGCGCGTTGCCGCGGCCGGATTAGGCTGCACGGTAGTAATGACGGCTCTGGCGACGCAGTTACCTCGACCCATGGACTTCCAGGCGGAGATGAAACGGGTAGGTGAGACAGAGCAGCAAGTGCTCGCGGCCTACCGGACGATCTTGGGGCAGTCGCCTGTCAACAAGGAGACGGAGGTGGCGGACCGGTTAGAGGCCCAGGTGATTCGCCCGTGGCGCGCGGAGCAAAATTCACTGGCGCGGTTTCGCGGGTTACCCAGCCGGCAACAACATGTCGTGGATGCATTTCTAGCGTATATGGATACCCGCCAGCAAGGTTGGACTGACCTGGCGCAGGGTTTGCGGACACATAACATGCAGCTTCTGCGGCAAAGTGCGAATCTGCAAAAGCAAGCAGAGGATCGGTTGAAAAGTGAGTTGGGCAAATAAGCGCCGGGTGAAAAAAACTGAATTGGAATCGCGTGACCCAGAGAGGCCGGAACGGAGGTCTGTATGCCTAGAATGCCAAGCTCGCGGCCTGACGGCTTGAAATGTGACCAGCGACTGGTTGTGGAAGCTATCGCTTATCGGAGAACGTGTAATCCCCCGCTGCTATCGCTGGAGGCCTTGGGGAAGATCAACGTTACAGCTTGGCTCTACCTGGATGAATTGGGCGTCAAGCGAGTGAAGGTCAATCCCAACATCACAATTGTGCAGATTAGGGAGGAGTTTGGACGAGCACCTACCCGCGACGCTGAAACTGGCATTCATTCGGAAGGCATCGCCGCCCAGTTCTTCAAGGAAAACCAACGCTTCCGAGTGCTGCAGATCTTTTCGGAGCGCATTCCATGTAAGAAGATGTGCGCGCCGATGCTAAATCATTACTTCTCCGGAGTTCCTTGGTTCTATTACTATGATCGGGCGTCCTGGCACGGCAATGAAGGAGAACTGATAAAGCGGGCCGGCGAGGCACTCAAAGTTGCGTATGGCTTGTAGCAGCGAGAAGGGATTTTAGCCGCTTCATTTCGCCATCTTGGAAGGCCAAATCTATGGAACCTTGGCGAGAGTTGGAAAACCCATCCCCTAAGACTGTGGTTTTCAGGCGGTATTGACATTGCGCCATCTCGTGCTGCACGCTCTATAATCAAGACAACGGTCGCCAACAAAGCTTCTTTCCTGTTGCGCTAAAAAGAGGGCTAGCTCAGTCGATGGCAAACAGATGAACCATCTCGGAACGCTCACACCGCGTCACTTCGACGTCTTGCACGCGATCGTTCAGAACTACATCGAGACCGGCGAACCCGTCGCTTCGAGGACTATCGCGAAGAAGTATCCGATGAGTCCGGCTTCGATCCGCAACATGATGGCGGATCTGCTCGAAGAGGGCTATCTTTCGCAGCCGCACACATCGGCTGGTCGTCTGCCGACCGAGAGAGCTTATCAGAGCTACGCAAAAACCCTTTTGGGCAGCCGTATCGTTCAGGCGGAATTGGACCGGCTTCATCTGGAGATTCAGCGGGCCAGCTCTGTCGAAGGGCGAATCGAGCGCTCTTCCAAGCTGCTGACCGAGATCACCCGGAATTTCGGCATCGCCGCCGCTATACCTACGGAGAATCAGACTCTCGATCAGGTCGAGCTGCTATCGCTTCCCGACCGCCGCATCCTGATGGTGGTTGTCACGCGCGATGGCATGGTGCGGAATAAAGTCATCAGCGTGGAAGATCACATCTCGCACGAGGAGCTGGCTTCCATCCGTAATTACATTAACTACAATTTCAGCGGCTGGGTGCTGCACAATATCCATCGCGAGCTGAAGCGTCGCTTCGAGCTGGAGAGCGCCGCCTACGACGCCATTCTTAAGCGGGTGAACCTGTTCTACTCGAAAGGTTTGTTGGATCTCGGCCTGATGCCCGAGGTTCATTTTGAAGGGGCGGAAAATCTCATCGGGCTGGACCTTCATTTGACCCGCGAGCGCATGCGCGAGCTTTTTCACGCGCTGGAAGAAAAGAAGCGGGTCCTGCAACTGCTCGAACGCTTTCTCGAACAACGTGATGGCGAGCCTGCCATCCAGGTCGGGCTTTCCGATGTTCACCCGAGCATGAGCGAGCTGTCGCTGATTGGGGTCCGGTTTGGGCTGCCAAACGGCCTCGAAGCTCACGTTGCGGTGCTCGGGCCAATGCGCATGAACTACAACCGAGCCATTTCAGCCGTCCTGCACGTCAGCCAAGCCTTTAAAAGCGCGGCGATGTAGCGTCGTTGCGGGAAGACGTGCCGTTCGCGATACAAAAAGCGATATAGTAGCTATACCGTAACTAGCACGCTCTGATGTCTCGCTTATTTGTACTCCTCTGGACAGTTTCAGCCATTTCGCTCGCGGCAACCGGTCACAAGGATGTAGATTTTCAGAGGCAAGTCCGGCCGATACTGTCGGACAAATGTTTCTTATGCCATGGACCCGACAAGGGAACCCGCATGGCAAATCTGCGGCTGGACATTCAGGAGGGCGCTTTTGCCGCGCGGAAGAACGGCACCCCGGTAGTTCCCGGGAAACCGGACGAAAGCTTGCTCATTAAGCGCATTTATTCAGACGATCCGGGGTTCCGCATGCCGCCCGTGTTCTCTCATAGAACACTCACTCAGGACGAAAAGGACACGCTTCGCCGCTGGATTCAGGAAGGCGCTACGTGGAAGCAGCATTGGGCGTTCGTTGCTCCTGTGAAACCCGCTCTGCCAGAAGTTAAGAGAACAGCTTGGCCGCGAAACGAGATTGACCGGTTCATTCTGGCGAAAATCGAAGCAAATGGGCTGGCGCCCGCGCCCGAAGCCGATCGTCACACGCTGATTCGTCGAGTCACTCTCGATCTGACAGGTCTGCCGCCTACACCGGCCGAAGTCGATGCGTTCGTGAAGGACAGATCGCCAGCCGCGTACGAAAAAGTAGTGGACCGGCTTCTCGCCTCGCCGCACTACGGCGAACATCGCGCGCACTATTGGCTCGATGCAGCCCGTTATGCCGATACGAACGGTCTTCATTTCGATAATTACCGCGAGATGTGGCCGTATCGCGATTGGGTGATCCAAGCATTCAACAAGAACATGCCGTTCGATCGTTTCACGATCGAGCAGCTTGCCGGCGATCTTCTGCCGAACGCGACCTTAGATCAAAAGACCGCTTCGGGCTTCCAACGATGCAGCGAGACCACCGATGAAGGCGGGGTCATCCTCTCCGAAGTGGAAGCCAACATGGCCAAAGATCGTGCCGATACAACCGGAACCGTTTGGATGGGCCTCACGGTGGGTTGCGCAACATGCCACGACCACAAATTCGACCCCATTTTGCAAAGAGAGTACTATTCGCTCACCTCGTTTTTCCGGAACACGACGCAGCCGACGATGGACTTGAACATCCAAGATACGCCGCCTGCGATTCACGTTCCTCCAACAGCCGATCGGAGTCGTTGGGAGCAACTGAACGCCCAGCGCGCCGATCTTGCCCGGAAACTTGCGACCGAGCGCAATCAAGCGCTCCAACATATCGATGCGTGGCTCGAAGGCGTTCGGGCGAAAGCTCTGGCATATGCTCCCGGGTCGCAAGCCATCGCGCTTCAAATATCAGATGGGGTGAGTGTCGCGCGCGACGGCAATCTGGAACGCGTGACCGTTCCACCCGAAGCTGAAGTTGCCGATTCGCCGCTTGCGGAGAGCAGAGCTCTGCGCTTCAAGAATGGCGGAAAGGTGACGCTTCCTGCCGTCCCGGCGATCGATTCGAATAAGGCGTTCACGATATCAGCCTGGATCTTCATTCCGAATACCAAAGAAGATGGTACGGTTATCAGCCAATATGAGACTGCTGGGGAACACAAACGCCGCGGTTGGGCTGTCAAAATCGACAAAGGAAATTTAGGCATATACGATAACGCGCCAACCGTTTACTTCAATGGCGCGGACGGGAGCGGGATCAGCGGCCGACCCATCCCTGAATATAAGTTCAAGCCGGATTCCTGGTATCACCTCGTCGTCGCCTATGACGGGAGCGGTCTGACGGGCGGCATCAATATGTACGTAAACGGAGCGCCGGTTGCGGTGATCGGGCGGCCGGAAGATGCTCCGCGACTCACAGCGGGGGTCGGCTCGAATGCGCCGATCACGCTGGGCAATGATGGCAAAGAGTACTTTGAGGGCGGCGGCATCGCAGACCTGCGCATCCTGAACACGATGGCAGGGCCGGAAGATGTGGAGTTACTTTACCTGGCGAGCCGCATCAGCGCGGGCGCGAAGAAATCGAGAGAGCAGCTTTCGGATACAGAACGAGATGCTCTTGCGGCGTTTTACACAAGCACGTCCAATTCCGCCACAGCGTCACTGATCCGGCAGATCCGCGAAACAGACCAAGCGCTGTATGAGATCAGAAGCCGCTCCGCAACAACGCTGGTGATGCAGGAGCGCACGGACACCGAACCAACAGCTCACGTCCTTTACCGTGGCCAGTACGATCAGATGCGGGAAGAAGTGCATCCAAACACGCTCAGCGCGTTGCCGCCGATGACGCAAGCCATGCCGCGCAATCGCCTCGGGCTGGCCATGTGGATCGTAGACGCGTCTAATCCGCTCACCGCCCGTGTCACCGTAAATCGCTTCTGGCAGGAGATTTTCGGAACGGGAATCGTGAAGACTGCCGAGGATTTCGGCTCACAAGGGGAACCGCCGAGCCATCCGGAACTTCTGGATTGGCTGGCGGTCGATTTCCGTGATTCGGGTTGGGACGTCAAACGGGTTTTCAAGATGATGGTGATGTCTGCGACGTATCGGCAGTCGGGGGCAACTACTCCGGAAAAGACAAATCTTGACCCACAGAACCGACTGTTGGCCCACAGTCCCCGGTTCCGAATGGATGCAGAGATGGTGCGCGATTATGCGCTTGCCGCAAGCGGACTGCTGCGGCCTGAAGTGGGCGGTCCAAGCGTCAAGCCTTACCAGCCTTCACGCATCTGGGAAACGGTGGCGATGGAGCAAAGCAACACGCGCTTTTACAAGCAAGACTCCGGCGACAATCTCTACCGGCGCAGCTTGTATACATTCTGGAAGCGGGCCGCTCCGCCGGCTTCCATGGACATTTTGAACGCCCCTTCACGAGAAACCTGCATCGTACGGCGGGAGCGCACGAACAGCCCCCTGCAAGCTCTGGTCACGATGAATGATGTGCAGTTCGTGGAAGCAGCGCGTGTTCTGGCGCAAAATGCCATGAAGTCAGATCAGCGGGTCAATCGGGAACTCGACTTTATGTCTGAGCGCCTACTCGCGCGATCGCTCGATGCCAAAGAGGAAAACGTTCTGACGCAATCTTACAAAGATTTCCTCGCCTACTACAGCTCCGCGCCGCAAGACGCATCGAAGCTACTTGAAGTAGGCGCTCGCCCTGCCGATCCCAATCTTGCTCAACCCGAGTTTGCGGCTCTTACTATGGTTGCGAACGAAATGCTCAACCTGGATGAAACGTTAGTGAAGTAGGAGGGAATGGAATCCGTGGATCCCGTCAGAGAAAGCATCTTGGTGGAAACGCGGCGGCAGTTGCTCGCGCGTGGCGCTTATGGCCTCGGGTCGCTCGCTCTGCACACGCTTCTCGGCCGACACGCGGCTGCTGAACCGAACAGGAAAGCTGTGGGCGGCCTTTCCGGCTTGCCGCATTTTCCGCCGAAAGCAAAGCGGGCGATTTATCTGCACATGCTCGGGGCGCCGCCGCAGATGGAGACATTCGATTACAAGCCCGAGATGGCGAAATGGTTTGACAAGGATCTTCCCGAATCCATTCGGCAAGGCCAGCGGCTTACCACGATGACGTCCGGTCAGACGCGGTTTCCGGTTGCTCCGTCGGTGTTCAAGTTTGCTCAGTACGGACAAAACGGGACGTGGGTTTCCGAGCTTCTGCCCTATACGGCAAAGATGGCGGACGACATCGCCGTTGTTCGCTCGATGAATACAGATGCGATCAATCACGAGCCGGCGGTTACCTTTATGCAGACCGGATTCATGATCGCGGGCAAGCCGTGCGTGGGTGCGTGGATCTCTTACGGCCTCGGGAGCATGAATCAGGATCTGCCGACCTTTGTCGTCCTGAACGCTTCCCACTCGAATCCGAAAGCCAACGTGCAAGCGATTTCGGCTCGGCTATGGAGTTCCGGGTTTCTGCCTGGGCAGTATTCCGGAGTAGCGCTGCGCTCGGGCGGCGATCCCGTTCTGTACATCAATAATCCGGATGGAGTTCCCGAAAAGATTCGGCGCCGCATGCTGGATGCGACCGGCGAGCTGAATCGAATGGAGATGGAGAAGATCGCCGATCCTGAAGTACAGGTGCGGATTGCGCAATATGAGATGGCGTTCCGCATGCAATCGTCAGTACCGGAGCTGACGGATATCTCCAAAGAACCGGAGAGCACGTTCAAGCTTTATGGCGAGGATGCTCGCAAGCCCGGCACATTCGCCAATTGTTGTCTGATGGCGCGCCGCCTGGCTGAACGCGATGTTCGTTTCGTGCAGGTATACCATCGCGGCTGGGATGTTCATAGCGATCTCCCGAGCGTTCTGCCAAGCCAGTGCCGCGATGTCGACCAAGGCGCGTACGGTCTGGTCCAAGATCTGAAGGCGCGCGGGCTGCTGGACGAGACGCTCGTCATCTGGGGCGGAGAGTTCGGCCGGACGATCTACTGTCAGGGCAAGTTGACGGAATCAGATTATGGGCGCGACCATCATCCAAAATGCTTCTCCGTTTGGATGGCGGGCGCCGGTATCAAAGGCGGCGCCGTACACGGGGAAACCGATGAGTTTTCCTACAACATTGTCAAGGACCCGGTGCACATTCGCGATTTGAACGCGACGATTCTGCATCAGTTTGGTATCGAAGATACGCGATTCACATTCAAATTCCAAGGCCTCGACCAGAAGCTCACCGGGACCGAAAAGCGGGCGATTGTTGTAAAGGAAATTTTGGCGTAACCCGCAGAGAGTCGTCAACCGTGGGCGATATATACTCTCTGCATGCCTGCTACAGAGCTTTATAATCCCGGCTCATTTTGTTGGTTTGAGCTGGCCACGACAGATCTAGCTGCAGCCAAGCAATTCTACATGTCGCTGTTCGGATGGTCAGTCAACGACATGTCCATGGGTCCCGAAGAGGTTTACTCGATGTTTCAGTTGGAAGGGAAAGACGTGGGAGCGGCGTACAACATGCGTCCCGAGCAACGCTCCGGAGGAGTTCCACCGAACTGGATGGTTTACGTCGCCGTACAAAACGCGGACGAATTCGCGCGCCGGGCGGGGGAACTTGGCGGGAAGGTTTGTGCTCAGGCCTTCGATGTCGGCGATATGGGGCGCATGGCGGTGCTCGCCGATCCTACGGAAGCAACTTTTTCCGTGTGGCAGGCCAAGAAGCAGACGGTCGCTCTCGCGCAGGGAGTGGACGGCTCGGTTTGCTGGGCGGATTTGAGCACTTCGGATGCAGAAACGGCGAAAAGGTTCTACAGTGACCTTTTCGGCTGGCAAATCGATGGCGAGAACGATCCCTCTGGTTATTTGCACATTAAGAATGGCGACCAGCCAATCGGTGGGATCCAATCACCGCATCAGCACCGTGCGGGAACGCCGCCACATTGGCTCATCTATTTTCTGATCTCCGACTGCAACGGCAGCAGCGCGAAGGCGGTTGATTTGGGCGCACAAGTTCTGCTCGAACCGATGGAGATCGAAAACGTGGGTCGGATGGCTGTTTTGAAAGATCCACAAGGCGCGGTTTTCGCGCTCTTTCAGCCGGCTCCGCGGGTGAGATAGGCGAATATTGCAAGACTCGGAAGAAGTTCTCTTCGAAGACCGCCGCTCGCGCCTGGATAGGAACCGACTTCAGCCCTTTCGTGCGGGCCGAAACCCCTGCGGACACGAAGCGAATCTACGATGGTGGACTGTTATCGCGGTCTACCAACCATAACGGTGACTGCGAACGGCTTATTGCTTCATCGGATTTTGTCGGTTGGCGGAACGGACTTGTTCGACTATATCGTCGATAGTGGCGCTCTTCAGAATGTGATCTCGTTCTTTCGTGTAGTCACCGTGACCGGAACGATACACGTGTAGAAACCGTGCGAAACCCTCTGCCCCAAGCTCGCGCTGGAGGATAGACAATGCATGACGCTGGAATTCAGAATCAGTCATTTGTTGCACCGGCATTCTCGAGCTCCTCTAGAAAGGATAGCGGGTTCAGGACTCGAAGTTTTAGCTTGTCGGAGTGGTGAGCCGCCCGGCGGACAAGACGATCGTCTGTGGTGAGAAAGACTTCTACCGCTCCGTTTTCCGCACAGGCTAGGTGCATTGCGTCGAACGCAGAAAAGCCCAGAGACTGCAATTCACGTGCACGGTCAATTATCACGGCGTCCAGTCTGATGGTCTGTTTGGCAAAGGTCAGAAGAGCTTCAGCGTCTTCGCGCCGCTCCGAATGTGGATTGCGGGCGATCTCTGCGTCCAGAGCTTCGCTCCCAACCCAGATATTAGGATCAGCGGCAGCAACTCCCAGTAACGTCTCAATCGCTTCGGCTTCGTTACGAATACGCTGTTGACCGTGATCGTCGGTCAGGCGGTTTAGACAGCACGCGTCGAAGTAAAATCGCATGTCCGAGCGAAGACATCATTTAGGATAGTTCGGTTGGTCGTCTGCTGTTAACGGCGGGGTACCGCCAACTCACTGGCAGTTCCTCCGGCATCCGGACGTAACGCATTTTACCGCCTTCAGCTTTGGCTACTGAGGCCTGATGCCCAGTGCCGCTCGCGCACGAGCTAGATTGGCGCGCGCCGCTTCGTGCTCGGGATTGATTCGGAGAGCCTCTTCATAAGCTTGAATGGCTGCGGGCAAATCGCCCGTAAGCGCCAGCACCGTGCCTAGATTCGCCTGCACATCGGCATCGTTTGGATTGAGCTTGGCGGCCTCACGAAAATGCGGAAGCGCGTCAGCATATTTACGTTGGATGAAGTAAACGCTCGCCAATCCAGCCTGAGCGCCTGCGTCGTCCGGCTTGGCTTCGAGAAGAGCGCTATATTCGGCGGCAGCGCCGTCGAGATCGCCGCTCGCAGCGAGTGCTCGGCCGAGATTGTAACGGGCGTTGAGGTAAGCAGGATTCAAGCGCAGCGTTTCCCGTAATTGCTGAATGGCGTCCGGCAGCCGATCGTTCATCAGCAGCGCGGCAGCTAAGCTATTTCGCGCTGTCGGATTGGAAGGCTCAATTCGCAAAGCATCCTGATAACAGGAGATCGCTTCGTCCAGTTTCCCGCGCATCTGCAGCAGCGCCGCCAAGTTATAGTGGGCGAGAAAATCCGCTGGATATTTTTCGAGACGCCTCCTCATCACCGCTTCCTGAAGCGCGAAGCGTGGATCTTCTTGCGGCTGTTTACCGCCTGCAGGCAACAGCTGGAGCCATACATGTCCCATCTCGTCTTTACTGCGGTTTCCGGTCCTCACGCGCTCTGGCGGATTACTCGGATTGCGGGGATTGGATGTGGAATTGTCATAAGTAATCCGCATCGCGATTTTTGTGCCTTTCGGGAGAGAAATGGGGCGTTTGTATTCGTAGACTGCCTGCCAGTTAATGTCCCAATCAGGAATTCGAATCAGCCAGCGGCGGCTCCCGTCGGGCAAAGTAGCCCAAGCCTCAACCAGTTTTCCAAGATAGTGCGCGTGAGGGTAAATAGCGAGAACGTCGACATCGAGAGGAAGATTCAGATAATCCGTAACAGCGAAAGAGCGGTCTCCTGGAGGAATATCGATGGCGCCGTCATGTTCGAGTTGAACCAGCATTGGAAATAGCGTGGGCGGGTGCGCGGCAAAATAAATGCCGACTTCGGCTTGAACCGATTCCACTTTGCCGGTGGGCTGTAGATGAAGGTTGAGAACCAGATCGGTATCGGGATCGAGACGCCAGCTCATGTCATCCGATTCGGGGTGTAGGACAGTTCCCGGCTTCCAAAAAAGAAAGTGCGAGTCAGGATCAAAGTCGTTCGAAGCGGCTTCCGTAATGACATCCATACCCGGGAAACCGGGCCGGCCATCTTCGCCATCGCGGCGGCGCAAGGATTGAGTGCGATCCAGAACTACATTTGCGTGATGCACGACTTGCGGGTTGTCGAGCCGCAACTCCATTCCACGAACGTATTCAGTCTTGTGCAACCCCGTGGAAAGGATGAAATTCCGGAAGATATCAGTTCCGCTTGCTTGCATCTGGAACGGTTTGGGCATACGAACGATGATGTCCGGCGGTCCCATCTGCCAGCCGTTTCGAAATTGGGGAGTATGCGGCAAGTCCGCTGGATCCCCTTCTGCCGTCCCTTCTTTCACCCATTGGGCGATCAAGCGAATCTGGTCATCGCTGAGGCTGCGATCGTCTTTGAAATCGCCATAACCTTTTTCAGGCGGCCACGGCGGCATGTAACGGCGTTGAGTGACGGCCACAATTTGGATCGCATGCTTACGCACCTCACCGTAAGTAAGCAGCGCAAATGGCCCGATTCCGCCCTGGTGATGACAAGGCGCGCAATGTTCAAACACGACGGGAGCGATGTTTTTGGTGAACGTGACCGGCGCTGCCGAAAGCTGGAATGCAAGCAGCAGCAGCAAGAACCGCATCATGCCTGATTACTTTAAGTATCCAGTACCTGCCGGATCAGCTTTTGCAAATTCTCTTTTGAGAGCGGAGTGCTGATAAAAAGCTCCTGCCGCGCGCCGGCGCTCAGTGCAATGGCTTTCCAGCCGTTGCTGGTCGGAACTGTAATTCGAATAGAAGGCTCACCCCGGGCGTCGCGCACGGGCCGAATCACGCCTGGAATTACAGAACGAATCTCGGCCGTGTTTCGCAGCAGTTTTTCGAGAAGGGGACGCACTCCGTCGATGATGCTGTGTTCGATCTTAAGCTTGCCTTGCGCAGTGCGTAATTTCATCCCGAGATCACTTGAAGCGCTTTTTGTATTGAATATCGATGCCGAACTCGCCGTTGTCATCCCGAAGCGCGACGAGAGAATATTGACGGCTAAACGCGTATTCGACGCGGAAGATCTGTTCGGAAGTTTGCGAAAGATTCGTGACGTAGGTAACCGTTATCTCTCGCGAAATCTGCTGTTCGATCGTGAGGCGCGCCTGGGGCGTGTTGGTAATGCCTTGCACGAGGGGATCGATCTTGATATTTGTGATGCCGAACAATTTAGATAGACGATTAGACGCAGGAGAAATCACCTGACCGAGAACCGTGTTTGCATTTGTCTGGAGGGCGCTCACGTCATTCGCCACTTGTGCGTTGGGAAGATTTGCGACGCTGTTGGGTGTCCGACCAACGGTGAGCAGGGCGATGATGTCTCTGGGTTGAAGTGGCGGATCGGAACGGTAATTGATGTTCAGTTTTCCGAGCGCTCCGGAGACGGTAACATCCACGATGATGCCGCGCGCCTCGGTTTCAAGGTCAAGGTCGAGCACCGGCTCCATCTTGACGCTGTTGAAAAAGTTGACCTCGCCGCGATTGATGCTGTACTTGGTTCCGAATACCTTGATGTCACCTTGATTGGCCGCGACGCTCCCCAGCAAAACGGGATGGGTGGGAGTGCCACGAAGATGGAGATCGATCTCCGCTTCAACGTCCCGGCTGAGAGCAGTGCTGAGCTGAAGATTGGGCGCGCTTTCTACGCGGACGTCTAACTGCAGACCGGTCAAGAAATCGTTTTCATTGGCCGGCGAGGCTGCCGGTGCACCCAAGGACGCGAGAACGTTCCCTATGTCCGCATTCGGATTGAGAACGACCCGGGAGACTGTGACAGTGCCGGAAAGCAGACCGTTCTCGCTGGTTCCGGTCAACCGAAGCTCCGAACTGGCAGTCGCGCTGATGCCACCGCCGTAACGCACACGCACACTTTCCGCGTTCGCTTGCAGGCGATAGACGACCGGCTCGCCAGGGGCGAAGCTGGCGAACCCCGAAAGTGAGATCTCGCCCCCGCCACTGCGCGCCGTTAGTTTCTGTATGGTGGCCCGGTCCCGATTGAACTTGACCGTTCCGTTCACCGCGCTCAAGCCGTTAGAAAAATTGCTGAAGAAAAAGGAGCCGTTCCGAAGCTCAAGCGTTCCATCCACGGATGGGTTGCTGTATGTACCTCCAATAGAAGCTGCAAGCAGAGACTGCCCGGATGACTGAACGTTCGGATCGAATAGTTGAAAAATCCGCAGATCGACTGCGCCCTTCACGCTCAAACGCATCGGTGTCTGGCGCAGGGCTGGAATCAATCCAGCGACACTCAAGTTTGTATCTTTTCCCGCAATTCGAAAGCTGCGAATCGTGGCGGCGCCGTTGGAAATATCCACGACCACGGGTTCGGCGTTACGGAGCACCACGTCTGATGGCCTGATTTGCGCGCCCGGCTGGGTGGGTAACGTAGAACTAAGCTGCACTTCCTGAAGCGTCACGTGGGCGCGTAATTGATCAGGGCTTTGCAGGGGTCCTTCGAAAGTAAATCCTCCCTGCACGAAACCAGTGAATGGCGGCGTCTTGGCTTGTCCGGGGTTCAGAAGAGCATATAGAGTTTCGAACTGAATACGATCTAAGTGAAATTCACCTTTGACGGGACTTCCCGGAGTAAGCTGGAGCTCGGCGGAGCCAGCGAGATGGCTTTCGCGAAGGTCGCCCGTAAAGGTGGTCTTCAGCGATTCGCCGTGGGTCTTCGCATCGAGCTTGATGCTTCCGTAGGGCACGCCGCTGACCGTCACATTTCGAAGCTCCAAAGTGCCGTTGGTTACTCCAGGTTCAATTTGACCCGCCTTAATTCGCGCTGCTCCTTCAGCGTGGATTCCAACCTGCGCATTCAAGCCCGGGTTGTATTCGCGAACGGGAGCGAGACTCGCGAGCGGGAATCCGTTACTATCTGCGGTCAGGCGCACTTCTCCGTCGCGCCATGAGCCCGGAGAGTGATTGTAAGTGCCGGAGAACGAAAGGTGCGCTGCACCGGCTTGCATGACACCGTGCGTTAGCCGAAGCTGATCCGGCCCAAAGGTCGCAGTAGCCTCGACGTGACGAATGCGCTCGCCGTAGGCATGCGCGTTATCTATACGAAGTCGTGCGTTCCCTCGCGGCTCATCCAGCGAACCACTGAGATCGACAGAACCAGAGGCAACACCGCCGAGTATCGGCAGCCTGAGTGTCGAATTTCGGGATATTATGGCGGTGAGGTCGGCGCCTCTGAACTCCGCGATCAGACGCAGTGGACTCAATGTCCCCCAACTGCCGTTATTCAGCTCAAGGTGGGCATCTCCGGAAACGTGAAGCGAACCCTGGTCTACGACAAGCGAGGCAAAATTAACGGCCCTCGTCGATACATCGATGTGGGAGCGAGCTTGATTCCACGTTTGCCCTGCGATCCGAAATTGAGATAGACCGAGATTCCCCCGAACCCGCGGGATAGCGAGCCCTCCGGTAATCGTGCCATCGAAATGAGCGCGTCCGTTCTGAAGCAGAACCGGCAGAGTCAGACGGACAGTCGAAAACGCGAGTAGGGGCTGTAAGTCACCTAAATTCGTACTCTCGATAGCTATCTGCAAGTTTGACCCTACGACACCAGAGAAAGATAGCTGCGTGGCGGGTAATTCGAGATGCGATCTTCCAAACTGCAGCACATCATCTCGCTTTGAATACGACACGTCAATGTTGCCAGAAACAGGTATGCCCTTCCTGGCGGGAGTAATCTGCAGGTTAGTTTGAACTCTGAAATCGAACGTTCGGCCAGTGCGGCTTGCGAGGAGATGCATTGGTCCGGAAGCCATTCCGCTCCAGGCGAGTGGCCGGTGAAAGGCCAGCATCGCCGCGTTGCGAAAATCAAGACGACTCAATTCCCCATCGACTTGAAGCTCGCGAAATCCTTTCCAAACCCCTTGACCTAAGAGCTTGCCTTCGGGCGCCGCGATCTCGAGATGCTCGAATGCGAGCGCCTCCCGGTTGACGACGACTTCAGACTCGAAACTCGCTTTCTTGAACACGAGTGAGTTTGACTGATAGCGAAGATCACGGCCGCTAACTTTGCCGTCAAAGGTCCAAGCTGTGAACTCGTCGTAATGCGCTGCCCCACTTAGGATCAAATTACCTGCGCGCAGCTCTACTAGGTTCGTGAGACGAGCAATGCTGGAGGCGTCCAGTTGGCCACTTAAGTTCAGGTCGACGATTGGACGATTCAAAGGCTGAATCATTCCGGAGGCTCGGACGTTCGATTCGTTTGAGGTGATTGCGAGTTGCCGAATGATGAGGCGATCTCTCTGGAGCGCCGCGATCGCATCCAAGCTCACGGGAAATGGCCCGAACGTTTCGGAATCGAGTTTTACTTCTCGTGACGAAACGTGCGCCTCGTATCCAGATTCTGCAGCGTCGTAAGTAAGTTGGAGAAACACGTCGCCGGCGTGGAGATTCAGAGGCAGGCGCCGCATCTCCGCATTCATCGAGCCATGATTGAACTCCAAGTGCCCCACCTTCAAGTCCAAGAGTTGAGCTCCGGTTTTGGAGGCGGTTTGCCTCACTTTTAGGGGCGGAATATTAGTGATCGCATCGGACCCTCGAAGAAGAGAAATTTCCGGATGTTCCACAACCAGCGAGGCTATGTCGACATTTCGCTTGAGAATCGAAACGATTTTCAGGCGGATGCGAACGGACTTTGCTTGAAATAACGGAGTGGAACCTTGCGGTTCACTCCCGTGAATCATGAAATTCCGAAACTCCGCTGTGAGCCCGCGCGCGCTGTAATTGAAGGCGCCGATCTCAACCCGTCCGCCGCTCGCTTTCTCAACCGCTGCGATGACACGCTCTCGAACCTTATTCTTAAACCAGTTGGTCTGAAGCGCAAAAAAAGTACTCAGCCCAATTACCACAACCAGGCAACAGGCGGCTGCCGCTCCCATCAGCAATAATCGGCTCTTTCGATTCATGAGTACTTATTGGAGCGACTTGTCTTGATAGACAATCTCGACCCGTTTCCGGCTTTCCTCGAGCCAGGCATCAAGGGCTTCGTCGATACGTTTTTCGGGATCTTTTGCGTCAGAATCAGGCCGAAAGCGATATTCGACGAATTGTAGCGTCGCGAATTGGAGTGCCAGGTGCTCTTTTAGTACCGCTTCGTTGAGACCATACTTAGTAAGTGCCTGGTCGAAGCGGTCTGCGCGACCAAAGCCCGCTTTGATCTGACCCAGATACTTATCGAGGTCATCGGCGGTTGGCGCTGGATAGCGGCTGAGCCGCATTTCTTGCTCCACAAGGAGTTGCGCGATCAAGCGATCGGCCGCAGCGCGGCGCGTATCCAGATCATTCGCGACCGCCTGATGATTGAGAAAGGCGGTAACCCGAATCTCTTCGTCCAACTGCAACTCGGTTATCACTTGCTTGCCGACTGTGATCGCCAGTCGATCAATGACGGCGCCTTGTAGGCAGAGACTGAAGCATGCAAAAAGCAGAACGAGACGCATCAGAATGCCTGGCCTAACGAGAAGTGAAACTGAAAGCCGTTAATTTTTTGGACGGCTGGTATTGCCGTTCCGTTTAAGTAATCTTGTTCCGTTCCCTTTAGGCCGAAGAACCGGGGTGCATCTGGGCTGAAGGACAGATCCAGGCGAACTGGACCGATGGGAGTACGGTAACGAATTCCGAATCCTACCGACTGCACCATATAGTTGAAGTCCTGCAAATTTCGCTGACGGAATCTGAAGCTGATATCGCCCAGGCTGCTATAGACATTGCCTGCGTCGTGGAACAGAACTCCACTTACGTTGTCTCCGTAAAGAGGAAACCGAAGCTCCGAGTTGTTAATGAGGAGTGCGTTACCACCGAGTGGGAAACCGGTTGCAAGGTCTCGCGGGCCGGCCTGAAAGTCGGGAAATGACCGAAGCGAGGTCGAGCCGCCGGAATAGAGCCGTTCGGCTAACGGGACGAGTGGTGCTCCGCCGGTTCGACTAATAACTCCGAACTGCGTGCTACGAGCGAAGACCAGATCGCGGTGAAAGGGATGGTAGGTGGAGTTGCGAAAAAGTCCTCTCGCGAAATGCGTTCGAGAGCCAAGAAAGCCGGGCGCATAGCCAAAGTCCAGGGTTGTGTAAACCCCGCGGTGCGCATCTGTTGGATCGTCCCTCCTATCTTGAATGATCGAGAATTCTCCTAATCCGACTGTCTCGGGTTGCGACAGCAGGGGAACGAGAAGCTGATCTATTTTCAGATTGGACAGAGTCACATTGCGAAACACGAGGCGGTATTGAAAAGTATACGCGCGGGATAGGCGTTGTCCAAGCTGTATGGATCCTTCGCGGCGATGCGCTGTAAACGTTCGGATATCGCTGGAATTATCGAGCAGGGTGGTGGCTGTGAAACTTAGGTTTTCGCGCGACACGAATTCCGGGATGAAGTAAGTGAGAGCCGCCCGCTGCTCAATGGTGGAAACCGATGTTTGAAGCCCCAGCGTTTGGCCGAGTCCAAGGAAATTAAGACGGCTGATCCCAAACGCAAGCCGCGGGGCAAAACCGGTGGTGCCAGCGGGATTGTCGAGGCTGGTCACACCGCCGCCGATGCGAGCGATTTGTGCGCCTACCCCGACATTCAATGAATAATGCCGAGCCTCGTCGATATCGTAGAGAACATATTTCTGAGCTTCGTCTCCATCCGGATTCTGAATAGCTGTGTTTACGCGAGCGAAAATTCCCAGATCGTAAAGCCGCCGCTGGCTATCGGTTTCCTGCGCTAACGACAACGGCTCGCCTCGCGTAAGCTCAATGCGGTCGTAAACAAGGTTTTCGCGAGTTGTTTCGAGTCCGCTTACCAGCACGTCACGTACGAACCTCCGCGATCCGGGATGCACCACATAGCGGATGTTGACGGAGTGCGATTGCTCCGCGGGCTCCACATAGTAGTCGAATGTGGCATTCAGATAACCACGGTTGTAGTAGTAATCCAGAACGTTCTCTCGATCGGCGGCGACGTTGGCGTCGCTGAATGGCTGGCCGTTGAAGGAGGCCAGCCTGGAACGGAATGAGTCGAGTTGATCTGCGCCCTCCATAGATAAATCCGATACAAACCACTGTGGCCCCTCTCGAATTTTGATGACTACCGCTAAGTGGTCTCTTACACCCCGATATTGATCCAGAATTTCAGAAATTACCCTCACGTCGCGGAAACCATTGGAGCGATATAAGCTCTCAATGGATTGCAGGTCTTGCTTCAGGTATGAAGTGCTAAACCGCCCGCGAGGAAAACGCGGAAGTTGCGCCGGAATGATGTACAGACGTTCGCGAATAGTCTCTCTTGAAAAGTACGCATTGCCGTTGATTCCGAGGTAAACAAATTTGTGCCGTGGACCACGATTTACCTCATAAGTCAGAAAACGTTCTGAAGTACTGCTTCCGGAGCTAATATTGTGTGTAACTTCCGCTCCGAAGTAGCCTTGGGACTGAAGATACTGTTGGAGATTGCGCTGACCTTCCTCGATAAGAGCGGTATCGACAGCGCCTTCCTGAAACACAGGCACAAGTTGCCGAAGAGTACCTCGGCTGATGTGCGCGCCGGCAGTTCGGATTATGATTCGTGGCCCGGGTTGCAGATGAATCGAGGGTTTTGCAGTGTTCGTCACTGGTTGATAATTCAAGGTTGTAAGCGTGACTTTTGAATCGAGGAAATCCCGTTGATCATAGTAACGTCTGATATTATCTATACCTTGGCGAACTCGGGCTGCAGTTACTTCCTTCCACCCGAGGAGGCCATAAAGGCGTTTCCAGCGTGTTGCCCGAATGATATCTTCCTCAGGACGTTCGGGCTTTCCGGTAACAGCGGGTTGTTCAAGGCGGGCGCGTTTGCCGGTCGTCACTTCGAAGGTAACGTTCGCTTCTTCTGTTCTAGGCTCGTAGGCAACATCCGCTCCCACGGCAGCATAATAATAGCCATTTTGGCGCAGCAACAAGCTGAGCGAGTGGATCGCCTGATTCTTTTCGGCATCGGTGTAAGGAGTGCCCAGCCGCAGTTTAGTGGCGCTTAGTAATTGTCCATTGTTTGGGGGCGCTTTGACTCCAAATACGAAAACGCGTCCTACAAAGTAAGCTCGTTGAGTTATAAATGTGAGCGCGACCCCACCGTCGGCGTCCCTGGCGTCTACAACTACATCGGAAAAGCGTCCCGATGCGAAGAGGTTTTGGATTGCTTGTCGCAAGTCGCGCGTGTGAAAGATAGAACCTGCCCTAAACGGCAGCCGGTGTTCCAGTTCCTGCCGTGAGAGCGGCTGGTCTGGAGGCTCGAAGGTTATGGTAACGAGCCGGCGGCCTTCGTACTTGAATGGTTCCTGAATTGGCGAACTGTCCTGAGTTTGGTGGGCGATCAGCAGAGTCCCGCAAGCGCCGAGTAGGAACAGCAGTAGAACAGCGGCTTTCAGGAACTTACAAGCGAAGCGCGCGCGTGAAGGAGTGCCGCAAACGTTTCTGGTTGTTACGATCGTCGTATATGACACCGGGCGAGAAGGAGCGCTATTCCCGGCAAATTCTATTCGCTCCCATCGGCGAGGCAGGTCAAAAGAAGCTTCGGGGTGCTTGTATTTGCATTGTCGGTTGCGGCGCACTAGGAAGCTTCCAGGCCGAGGCGCTTGTCCGTGCGGGAGTGGGCCAACTCCGACTGATTGACCGCGACTACGTCGACTTCACGAATCTTCAGCGGCAATGGCTTTTCGATGAGGCCGATGCGCGCGACGAGGTCCCGAAGGCGATTGCGGCGGCACGAAGGCTGCGCCACTTGAATAGCGGCGTTCAAATCGAACCACTGGTTACGGATGTGACGCCCTCAAACATAGAAGAATTGATGATAGGATGCGACCTCATACTCGACGGCACGGATAACTTTGAAACCCGGTATCTCCTTAACGATATTAGCGTTAAACAGGACGTTCCCTGGATCTACGGAGCGGCGATCGGCAGTTACGGAATCGTCATGCCGATTTCGCCCAAACAAGGCCCCTGCTTCGCATGCGTTTATCCCGAGCCTCCCGCGGGCGCCCAGCCTACTTGCGATGTAAACGGGGTATTAGCGTCGGCCACTGCATCCGTTGCCGCTTTGCAGGTTGCGCTTGCGCTGCGTTTGCTGGTGGGGTGGCCGGATTTTACGTGCCGGATACAGACGCTCGATGTGTGGGAAGGTACGGCTAAACAGTTCAGCACCGGGCCCCGAGACCCTGAGTGCCGCGTCTGCGTAGGCCGGGAGTTTCTCTATCTAGAAGGACATCGCCAGAAACCAGTAAGTTTGTGCGGACGAAATGCGGTTCAATTGCATGAGAGCGCGCGACCGCTGGATTTGCAACAGCTCGCGACGCGCTTGCGTCCTTTGGGAGATGTGCGGGTGAACGAATTCGCGTTGCGGATCGAACTGCCGAAATACCATATGACATTTTTCCCGGATGGGCGAGCGATCATCAAAGGCACGACAGATATCGGGGTAGCGAAAAGCCTTTATGCGCGGCTTGTGGGCGCGTGACCACCGCGTCATGCGACCATAGAAAAAGCATTTCGGGCGGTTAGCTCAGCCGGTTAGAGCGCCTGCCTTACAAGCAGGAGGTCGATGGTTCGATCCCGTCACCGCCCACCATTGTTCCCAACCATTCAAGCAGCCTCCTTTGGCAACGGTTTGAGAGGTCGAATCCGGA
>JAFASD010000261.1 GCA_019244945.1 Acidobacteriaceae bacterium
GAGATGAGCGTCGAACACAAAGTGGGCGAAAAGCCCACTTTTTTATTGCTCGTCCAATTTAAGTCTGAACTGAAATGCCGGCGGTGGAAACAACGGAAATCGTCAACAGAATCAGCGAACTGGCTGAAAAGTCCGCGCTTGGCACGCCCATTGAGATCGTGGAAGTTCAGTTACGCGGTGCGGGCAAGGCTCGTCTGCTGCGCGTGTATATTGATAAGCCGGGTGGCGTCACCCACGGGGATTGTGAGCTCATCTCCGAACGTCTGGGCAAGCTGTTGGACGAGGAAGATGCTGTACCAGGCGAAAGCTACACGCTAGAGGTAAGTTCGCCGGGGCTCGAACGCAAACTGAGCCGCCCGCGCGATTTCGAACGCGTCATTGGGCAGAAGATCCGGGTGACGGTTCGAGACGCCATCGAGGGCCAGACGCGCTTCGAAGGCAAGCTTACCGGATTCGCCGAAGGAACCCTCGAAGTGGAAACCGTGCCGCAACATCAGGTGCGAGTTCCCCTCGATCAGGTTCAAAAGGCGAATGTGAAGTTCGAGTGGTAAGTCTTCATCCTACAAGATAAGTTTTCGAAGAATACGAGGTTTTCACGTGCCGTCCATTTATCAGTCCATCGAAATGCTCAGCAAGGAAAAGGGCATTGACCCGCAGATCGTGCTCGACGCAGTCAAGGATGCAATGCTCGCCGCTGCCCGCAAGCATTTTCGTTCGCAGGAAGATCTTGTGGCCGATTTAGACGAAAATTCCGGAAATATCCAGATCTACACGGTGCGCCGCGTGGTCGAGGCGGTGGAAGATCCCGAGAAGGAGGTCACTCTTTCGCAGGCCCGCAAGATCGATCCGAACGCAAGCATCGGCGCCGAAATTCGGGAAGCAAAGCCCACAGACGCTCTGGGCCGCATCTCCGCGCAAACAGCCAAGCAAGTCATCCTGCAAAAGGTCCGTGAAGCCGAGCGCGACAGCGTGTTTGTCGAATTTCAGGGTCGGCAGGGTGAACTCGTGAACTGCACCGTCAAGCGCCTGGAAGCTCAGGATTATATGGTCGATATGGGCAAGACCGAAGCGCGCCTTCCCAAGAAAGAACAATCGCGCGTCGAAACGTTTAGTCTGGGTGATCGCGTGCGCTGCGTCATTAAAGGTGTCGAAAAGGGGGGCAAATTGTCAGGGGTTGTTGTGTCCCGCGCGGCGCCGGAGCTTGTGATGCGCCTCTTCGAACAGGAAGTGCCGGAGATCTATGACGGCACTGTCGCAATTAAGGCCTGCGCACGCGAAGCCGGTGAACGTACGAAGATCGCCGTGGCAAGCCGTGATCGCGATGTAGACAGCGTGGGCGCTTGCGTTGGCATGAAAGGCATGCGCGTGCAGTCCATCATTCGCGAGTTGCGCGGCGAGAAGATCGACATCATCGAATATTCAGACGATCCGATTGTTTACGTCACGAAGGCGCTGAGTCCCGCGAAGATTTCGAGAGTCACCATCGTGAGTGCGGAAGAAAAGCACATGGAAGTGGTCGTAGACGATCTGCAACTATCGCTCGCAATCGGAAAACGCGGTCAAAACGTGCGCCTTGCGGCCAAGCTGATGGGTTGGAAAATCGACATCAAGAGCGAAGAGGAAAAACGCCGCGAATTAGACTCGCGCATGGCCGATATGGTAATGACCGGCGCGCCGGTTTCGGTTTTGATTGAGCATGGTCTCGATGAGAGCGTAATTGAACAGCTAGTGAACGCCGGTATTGGAACTGTTGAGAAGCTGGGCAGCATGACCCCTGAAGATCTCGAGTCCATTCCCGGCATCGATGAAGGGATTGTGAGTCAAATTCAGGGCTCTGTGGTCTCTTTCTATGAGTACGACACCGTGCAAGAGGCCGCTCCAACTCAAGCAGAGGAGATCGAAACCGTGATTGATGAGACAACTACAGACAACGCTGAGCAGAACGCTAAGGAACAGAGGCGCGACGACGATGGAGCGGAGGTATCGGAAGACACCGGCGCTCCCGAAGTTTTTGAAAACATTCGAACCGGAGTCCTGGAGCAAGACCTGGCGACACATGAGGCGGCACTCGTCGAAGAGGGT
>JAFASD010000361.1 GCA_019244945.1 Acidobacteriaceae bacterium
TGTTTGGCCAACGAGAGAGCTTCCGCGAGGACTCGCTCCTGATCTGCCTGAGCCTTGGCGACAGCCGATGCTCGGACTGCTTCCGCCCGGCGAATCGCTGTGTCCCGGTCCGCTTCCGCCGCCGCCACGTCGGCATCGCGCTTGATGCGCGCAATATCCGGCCGGCCCATGTTGGTGATGTAATCGTTCTTATCCCGAACTTCTTTGATGGTGAACGAAACCACATCCAGGCCCATCTTGCTCATGTCATCGGCGCAAGTGGCCCGCATGCGGTCGCCAACCATCTCAGGCTCTTTGACAATCTGCTCGACCGATAGCTGGCCGATAATGCCCCGCAGATGCCCCTCCATCACCAGCCGGATGAGTCCTTCGCGCGCCTGATCGCTTTTCGTCAGGAATTGTTCAGAAGCCGTCTGGATCGATTCCGGATCGCTCTTCACCTTGATTTGGGCCACCGCTTCTACCGTCACGGCCACGCCCTGTTTTGTATACAGATCCTGCTGGGGCGCGACATCGAAAGACATCAGCTGCAGGGAAAGCTGCCTGAAATTTTCGACCATCGGAAAAATAACGGTGCCTCTTCCCTTCACAATCCGCGTGCCCCGCAGACCGTAAACAATCAAAGCTTCGTGAGGGCCGGCTTTCCGATAAAGCGTGGCCATGGCCATCATCAGCGCAAGCAGCGTGAGTACCACTACCGCTGCGATATACAACACTTCACTCGACATGTTTTGTCTCCTTGAGTAATTTCTCCGGGGCAGAATTCGCCCTCCCCGGCTGGGTCATCTCATCCCATGTGCGTACGTAAGCAATTCCTCTCTCATACCGGGTGACGATTACCTCTTCCCCGCGCCTGATTTCTTTCCCGTCCTCGCTGCGCGCCGCCACCGGGCTCCGCGCTCCATCGCGCGTATAAATCAATTCGCCCACTCCATCCGGGCGGATAGCGCTCGATACCCGGCCCAGCACTCCGATCATTTCGTAATCCGCCGGATCGAGTGGCCGCTCGCGCGATTGCAAAAATCGCAAAAACATCGCGAGAAACCAAGCGCCCGTCAGCCCGACTATCACCGCAATCCCTAAATCAATCCAAAACCCCAGACCGGAGTGCCGCGTCAGCAGATATCCAATACCGCCAAACCAGGCCAGGAAAACTGCCAGAGCGCTCGGGTTGATCATGCTCGAAAACCAACTGCCTGCTCCGCCCTGATGTCCATGACCCTGTGCCCCAGCTCCGTGTCCACCGTGCCCATGTAGGCCATGCGCATGCCCGATGTGCCCATGCCCCAGATGCAAGCCGCCCAACAACAGCGACGCGAGGCTCCAAAGCGCGCCGATAGCAAAACAAAACAGATAAATGTCAGACCAGTTCATGAGCCGCCTCCTCCCTCGGGCTCAGTACGTCCCACAATCGGTTCATCAGTTCCGGCGTGTCCAATACCTCGCCCAGCAGTAAAATGCACCTACGCGTATCCTCGTGCCGCGCAATTCTCAATAGCGCTTCCGATAGCTGCGCATCCCGACGGAATCGTTCCGCGCCTTCAATCAGCCATGAGTCCAACTTGTCCTCTTGGAGCCGCAGATCGCTGATCAGCTCCGTCTGAAAACCCTCCGGGTCGTCCACCAGATAACCCGGGTGCACCCGGAAAAATTTCGCCAAAAGGAGCCGCGTGGTGTTGGTCAGATGTTTGCGCCGTCCGCCTTCCAGCTGCGACAGATACGGCTGGCTCACCGATCGCTTAAATTCCGCTTTGATCGCCTCCACCACCTCTTTCTGAGTCATCTCGCGGTCGAGACCTCGTAAATGTCCCTCTACCAGCCTCAGGTAGCGGAGCTTCTCAGAGACCGTCATATAGCAATCTGCTAATTGTATATCACAAATTGCAATAGGAGTCAATTAATTTTTGTACATGACTGAAGAACGCCGCCTCTTTCCAAGTAAAATCAGTTGAATAGGAGGACTCATGCCGTATCGGAGGACGTCATGTGGTCGGAAGAGTTCTGTCTTGGTCAAAGTGGAGTTGGCCCGTTTATACGCGCAGCGAACTGCAGTCGAGGACGCGATTCGCGAATTAGAATCCCGGCGGCATTCCATCGCGTCAAAGACCGTTCCGCCACAACCAAGCGAGCTTGCATTTACTACAAATATCCAAATAGAACCTGTCACCCGCTGAGAGCGGCGAGCACATTTTGTAACCTAGCAACTTGCCGGGACGCCTAGATGGAATGAAGGCGCGGCAGCTTCCGGCATCTCGGCCGTATGCTTGTCGAAACGGAGCTGATTGAAAAAGCGCGCGGCGGAGATTCGTCAGCGTTCAACCAATTGGTTCTGGCTTACCGCAAACGCATCTTGGGGACAATATCGCGCCTCATCGGGCGCCCGGAAGATGTCGAGGATGTTGCGCAGGAGGTGTTCGTCCGGCTATATTACTCGCTCGATCAGCTTCGAACCGCAGAAGTTTTTGAACCGTGGCTCTACCGGTTGACCGTCAATGCCGCTTACGACTACTTACGACGGTCAAAGCGAAGACGCGAATCCCGAATGGCCGATCTGAGCGAGCAGCAGGTGAGAATGGCCGATTCAGTAGCCGGAGGCAAGCAGGAGGGCGAAAACCAGCAGAAGAGCCGGATCCGCGAATTTATGGACGCCTTGTTCCGCCACGTCTCCGAGGAGGATCGCCTGCTCCTCACACTCAAAGAAGTAGAAGGCTTGTCGCTGAAAGAGCTCGAGAGGATTTACCGTGTGAATGAGAACGCCCTGAAAGTCCGGCTTTTTCGAGCGCGACAGCGTGTGCTGAAGGCTTACAACGCCGCTGTTGCGGATGGTAAATTGTAGCGGTTGGGGATGCACTTATGACGAACGATGATTCCCGCTTGGACCAGTTATTCCAAACCTATCGCGCTTCCTGCCCTGATCCGGAGCCGCAGCCCGACTTTATGCCCACTCTGTGGCAGAAGATCGAAGCGCGCCGCAGTTTCGGGTTCGCCTTCGAGCTCTGGGCACGCACTGTCGTGACTGCATCCGCCGCGCTTTGTGTTCTGCTGCTGTTTCTGAATTTTGTTTCTCCATCGCAAAGTCATGCTCTCGCCCCAACCTACGTAGACGCCCTTATGGCGGATCACACCGCCGAAAACACCTATTACACGGAGGCTATCCGTAGCGCGCCCCCGAGCGAGCAATCTCCCGAGCAGACTCCAGCTCCTCCCCATTAGCGAAGAGGACCACGAGATCAGATGAGGCGCAATCAACCCGCGGCAATCCTTCTCGCCATTCTGCTGTTTGCTTCCGGAGTTGCGGTCGGCGCCCTGGCCCAGCGCTACTACACGGCCACCGCCGTCCGAGCCAGATCTCCGGAAGGTTCGCGCCAGCACTA
>JAFASD010000404.1 GCA_019244945.1 Acidobacteriaceae bacterium
GGTTACCACATCGAGATCGGCGGCGGCCGCGAGCTCCCCGGCGAAGGCGCGCTCGAAGGCTATGCCGAGCAATGGTTAGGCGGCGGCTATGGCCTCGAGCTCAAGCGCAATCTCCGCAAATTGTACGGATGCGATATCGGTTTCTCCGGCCGTGGAGAAATGATCCCTAACGAAGACAGCTACTGCGAAATCGATCCCGATACCGTCGATCAATGGGGCATTCCCGTCCTCCGCTTCCACTTCAAATGGAGCCAGGACGAGATACTCCAGGCCAAACACATGCAAGAAACTTTCAAAGAAATTATCGAAACTGCCGGCGGGGTAGTCACCTACAGTTCAGATGCCCAGCACAATTGGGGCATTGCGAAGGGCGGCCAAATTATCCATGAAGTGGGCGCAACCAAGATCGGCGATAACCCGAAGACCTCGGTCCTGAACCAGTACTGTCAAGCCTGGGATGTGAAGAATCTATTCATCACCGATGCGGCACCCTTCGTCAGTAACGCGGATAAAAATCCGACGCTGACCATCTCAGCCCTGGGCTGGCGCACTTCCGAGTACATCGTCGACCAAGTCAAGAAACTGAACGTCAAGACGTAAACACGCCTACTCCGTGGCCCCGGCGATTCGTCCGTGGACGGGCGTGCGCATCCACCTCGGTTACCCGCTTTCTCGCGTCCATGACTTCAGGTATGTCCTCGTCCGCATCCTTCCAGATTTGAAGAAAGCGCGTGTATTCCGTCCGAGCTCGATCGCGCTCGCTCTTTCGTTCGTAAGCCTGCGCGAGGTGATACTGCAGCAACGGGTAGTTGGGGTTCAGGTGCAGAATACGCTCATACTCTTCGATTGCCGCCTCCGTCTGGCCTGATTGGAGATATCCGTTCGCCAAACAGTCCTCATACAAATCCAGACCCGAACTCGGCGGAAAGTGATGAAGCGCATCTTTGAATCGCGCGAGCGCTTCAGCGGAGCGGCCTTCTTTTAATGCAAGCATGCCTAGGTAATAATCATGGCTGCGCAGTTCCTGACGCACTCCCCGTTCCGGATAGGGCCGGTTTTCGAACAATCGCTCTTTCAAAACCGAAGCCTTCGCCTTGTCGCCTCGATCGACCGCGAACAGCAGCGAGTCCCACACCGCCCCCGGCGCCCATCGAAGTTCATTCCGCGCCGCTTCTTCTGCCAGCCGCAAGTCTCGCTTCTTCCGATAAACCTGCGCGATACTTCCATACGCCACCCCGCGCGCCGTATCCGATTGCGTCACCTCGATGTACCTGGAGTATTGGCGCACAGCCTCTTCGTACCGCCCCTGCTGCGAATAAAGATCTCCCAGATGAATGATGGCCGGTTCAAATTTTGGATTAAGCAGAAGAGCGGCCCTATATTCGGCCAGAGCTTCCGGATATCTGCCGGATTGCTGGTACGACATACCTAGACTGTCGTGCGCATTAGGCTCCTTCGGAGATAACTCAACGTAGCGTTCATGCGAAGCGATAGCGTCTTCATACCGCTTCAGTCCCAGAAAACAGATGCCCAGGACGTTGTACAAATCCGCCTCATCCGGATCCGCAGCTAAACCCGCCTGCAAGACGGAAATGGCCTCCTGAGCCTGCTCCTCCCGGTACAGCAGCCGCGCCAACCTCGCGTACGCCTCAATCTCGGTCGGATATTGCGCGAGGATCTCCCGCAGAGTCCGTATAGCGGTCGAGTAATCTTCCCGTGCGATCGCGTACCACGATGCCACGTAAAGCCTGTCTTTCTCCGTCAATCGATCGGATAACTGAAACGCTTTCTCGAGGTATGGCCTGCCCTTCTCAGGCATGAAGTCCGTCACCGAATAGGCATAACCGATGCGAGCATACGCCATCGCGAATTGAGGATCCCGCTGAATCGCCTTCTGCAAAAGCGCTATCGCCTCGCTGTTCTCGAAATTCTGAGCTCTGCTTACCCCGAGCGAGTAATATCGATAGGCTTCGAAATCTTTCGTCATGAGCTCTGTCAGGCTCGCCCGCGTTGTTCCTTGCGAAGGCGCTACGCCCAATTCTGAAGTCAGCTTCAACGAAAGAACATCGATCTGTCCGAGAATTTCCGCCGGACGGCTCGTCGTAAACCTGTCAGCGGTCAAAAGGCGGCCCCGAACGGCTTCATGGACTTGAACATTGACCAGAAATCCATCTCCCAAAGGCGCAAAACTGCCCAAAACGATTGTTTCGGCATGGCTTCTACGCGCAATTTCAAGCGCCTCGTCCAGATGAATTTCGCTGCCAGGTTGGTGATCTATTCTTTGCAACAGCAATTGCAGTTGATACCGGCTGAGTACCGTCACGCGATCGGAGCGCGCCATCGCGGTGATGAACATATCAGCCAAGCCCTCTCGCAGCCAATTCAGGTCTGCCCTTCGCGATTGATTTTCGAAATACATCACCGCCACGGTTTTCTTCCCCGGGATCGGCGGCAGCGTGATCTCCAGTCGTTGCTCGCGTGAACGGGCGATCAGAATTGTGACCAGAATCCCTGTCAAAGCCGCCAAAACCGCAACCATGGCCGCCAGCCGACGCCAGGACTTCGGCGCCAATTCCGGACCCCTTGGCTGCGCGTGCGCTTCCGAATGCACCTCCAGCTGCTCCACTTCCACGGTGCCGATGAACCCATAGCCGGCTTTCGGGATGGTTTTGACGAATCGGGGGTGACGTGAATCGTCGCCCAGCACTTTACGAATGTCGGCGATGCATTGGGTCAACGCGTTGTCCGTGACCGCCGTGCTTCCCCAGAAATGCTCGATCAGCTCCTCTTTAGGAACCACCCTCTCCCGTTCCTCGAGCAGATACAGAAGCAGATGAAACGACTGCTGCCGGATGTACTGTTCTTTCCCGCCCTTCCTCACGCACGCCCGGGAGGAGTCTACTTCTATGTCTCCGAACCGGTAGATCGATTTTCCCGATCTGCTAACCGTCCCACCCTGGAGCATTGGGTGGAAGTATATCACGACTGAAATGAAGGCTTCGTTTCCAGATGTTTAGGCCGATTTCAGAACAATTTCACTTTTTCTTCATGGATTGCGCTACATTCCAGGCTAATGTAGATCCACGCGGGATGTAGGTAAATATAGATCTTCAGGTGTAGAGGTCCAAGGAGCTGCATTATGACTAGTCTCGGCATGTTTCCACGTATTCTCAGGACGGCATGGTTCGCGGTCCTGATTTTGGCCTTCTGTTCCACGCCGCGGTTGTGGTCTCAGACCATCAGCGGCATCAGCGGCACGGTTACCGACGCTTCAGGCGCGGTGGTTGCTAACGCCTCGGTGACGGTGAAGAACAACGCCACTGCGGTGGCAAAGACCGCCACAACCAGCTCGGCCGGAACGTACACCGTAACGGACCTGATTCCCGGGACCTACACCGTTACCATCGACTTGGCTGGATTCCAATCGTCCGTCCACAACGGCGTCGGTGTTGAAGTTGGAAAAACGTCGACGGTAGATGCGGCGCTCCAGCCCGGCAGCACTACCCAAACCGTCGAGGTGCAGGAAAACGTGGTCGCTCTGGACACCACCCAGCCGGAGCTGGGCACGACGATCGAAAATAAGGTCATCCAGGAGCTCCCTGACCAGGTGAGCGGCGGTCGAGGCCGTCAAATCGACACCTTTATCTTCTTGGCCCCGGGCGTCACGGGCAGTTCTTTCAGCCACCGCATCAACGGCGGCGTCGACTTCCAGAACGAGGTGGTCTTCAACGGCATACCCATGGCTCAATCTGAGACGCAAGGCTTCCAAACCATCTGGAACCCGCCCTTCGAACTCGTTAACGAATTCAACGTGCTGCGATCCTCCTTTTCAGCCCAATACGGACTGGCCCAGGGCGTGGTGACCTACCAGACCGCGTCGGGAACGAACGAATTTCACGGCGATGGCTTCGAGATCATTCGAAATAACTTCTTCGATGCCAAGGGCGCATATAACGCCACGGTGCCCATCGATAAGGAAAACAACTACGGATTCACCATCGGCGGTCCGGTGATCATTCCCAAGCTTTACAACGGGAAGGACCGCACGTTTTTCCACCTCAGCATGGAATGGTACCGGGAGAATAGCACGCCGACAAATTTCTTTTCCCTGGCCACGGCGGCGGAGCAGGCGGGTGATTTCAGCGCGCTGGGCACCCCGATTTTCGATCCTGCGGCAGGTCTTCCCGGAAGCTGCACCGCGAACGGCAACACGCCGGGAAAGCAGTTCATCGGCAACATAATTCCGCAAGCCTGCTTCAGCCCGACATCGGTTCAAATACTGCAATATCTGCCAAAACCCACGCTTCCTGGGTTTGTCAACAATGCCCAGAATATGGAAGGAGTGATACCCACAAGGCAGAATCCCTGGGGCTTTAGCGTCGATCACAGCATCAATGAGAAGCAGTCCATTCACTGGGCTGAGTGGCGTGACAAACAGACAAACTACGGTGATAACGCCGGAACCAACCTCGCCTTTTCAAATCCTTTGGCGGATAAAACCTACTACCCCGATCTCGGAACCGTTTTCATCGCGAATTATTCGTACGCCGTGTCGCCTCATTTCGTGGTCACAGCAGGGGCAAGCTGGCTCGGGGAGTTAAACTTTCAGATCCCGCAGCGGACGGGTACTCAGCCTATTTTGAACGCCGCGCCAGGCGCCCCGATCGTTTCTGGAATCAACTTCAACGGTCCGCTCTCTCCTCACAGTTTTGGGACTTCAAATACAAATTCAATCAACCGAAAACTAGGCCTTGTGGCCGAGAATAATTATCTCTGGATCCGCGGCAAACACACGTTCAACATCGGCTGGGAATTCCGTAGAACTTACCAGGACGACAATGAATGTCAACAGTGCGCCGGGAACTTCAATTTCAGCAACAATGAGACCGCTGACCCGAATAATCTAGGCACTACCGGAAACTCGTTTGCCAGCTTCCTGCTGGGCACTGTCGACAGCGCGGACCGCATCGGGTCGCAGGAATTGAGGCTCCACAACACCGATGTCTCCACGTACATCCAGGACGACATCAAATGGAGTCCGCGGCTGACCGTCAATGTTGGCATTCGATGGGACATCATGGTGCCGTTCGAAGAAGAACATAATGCAATCGTCTATTTCGATTCGAAAATTCCGAATCCAGGCGCAGGGGACCGGCCAGGCGCGGCTACAAAATTCGGTAATTGCACCGGCTGCGCTGGAGTGGACCGCGCCGCCATCCACTGGGCCCATTTCAGTCCTCGAACCGGCTTTTCTTACAAACTGAACGACAAGACCGTCCTACAGGGCGGATTGTCTATGAATTTTTTGAACGGCGGAGCCTACGAGTATGGAATCAGCAAGGTAGCAGTAAATTACGGCAATCTGCTGCTGGGCTCGTTCTCGCGCAATTCGACTGGTTCGACTAATCCCGGGTTTGGTTCGTGGGACACCAACTCTGCCCCCGTACCGGGGCTGAAGACGTTTACACCGACCATTGCTAATGCAACCAGCATCAACGGATTTGATCCTTCGTTCGACGGCGTTGCTCCCTACGACATCGTTTGGAGCATTGGCATCCAGCGCGAGCTTCCGTACAATATGTTCCTCTCAGCAAACTACACGGGCAACCGCGGCAATCATTTGCCATCTCAGTTAAATCCCATCAATCAAATATCCCCGGTCTATCTTGCCCAATATGGCAGCAAGTTGGGGCAGCCTTACGCGACTGAGGGGCCACTTCTCGGCATTCCGCTCCCTTACCCAACCTTCGAGACCGATTTCCCCAGCGCGACCGTGCTTCAGGCTTTGCGGCCCTACCCGCAGTACTCGGACATCTTCAACAACTTCGATATGACCGGGTCTTCGCTTTACAACGCGTTGCAAGTCCAAATCGAGAAGCGCTATACCAATGGTCTGAGCTTCTTGGTTTCTTATAACCTTTCGCGCATGATGTCGAACACCAATTCTGGATTCACGTCATTCGCTTCGCGCGCGCTCAACAAAGACAACCAGGCAGCGGAGTGGTCGGTCGATAACAACGATCAACCAGAAATGGTCAATATTGCGGCAACCTACGAGTTGCCATTCGGCAAAGGCCGAGCGTTCATGAACAGAGGTGGCATCATCAATGCGGTGTTCGGCGGATGGCAGATCAGCCCGCTATTAACCTACGCCAGTGGAACCCCGCTTCAAGTGAACGTTGCCGGCGACCCGCTTGGAAACGGAACTGGCAATCGGCCCAATGTCATCTCGGGAGTGCCTTTACAGTTCTCGTACCTGAACGTCTACAAAGGCCTACCCGTGATCAACGCTGCGGCTTTCAGTGATCCGGGACCTTGGGCCATTGGCAATGAGAAGCGCTACTTGTCCGGAATCCGAAATCCGTTCAACTATAACGAAAACATCGCCCTAGCAAAATATTTCCCGATCGGCGAGCGCGTCAAGTTTAAGCTGGAGATCGAGTACTTCAACGTCTTGAACCGCGTCGTCTTCTGCGGACCCGACACGAACCTCGAGGATGTAGGCAACGGAAACTTCGGCAAAGTCATAAACAGCCAGTGCAACACCCAAAGGCAAGGACAAGGGCACTTGGCCATCACGTTCTGACCTCGAGGGCTGGTCGGATTTAACAGGCCAGCCCTCACTTCAATCCGGCGGTATCCGTAACATTTGGCTGCCCGGGTGCATTCTTGACAGACTGGCTGTGAGAGCCTACTGTTAGATTCATGAAAGTGCAATTCACCCGAGAGCAATTGGTGAAGCAGGCCGCTTTACGCATGATCGAAGAGGAAGCAGAATTCCGCGCCGGCATCCGTCGGGGTATCGAACAGGCTGACAGTGGCAAACTAATCGAACATGACGAAGTGAAAGCCCGAATTCAGCGCCTCCTTCACTCTAAGTGAATATCCGCTCCAAACAGTCGTTACTCCACTGCCTTACACTGCCCTATCAGAGCCGCGAGCGAAGCGACCGGAGCACTAACATATGGCCCCAACAGCCCACTACACGTGCCGGCCTCCGCAGCATCAGGTTACTCTTGTTAAGACAACGGGAGCCTAAATAGATGGGGCGCAGAATAACTTACTGGGCGAGCACCGGCTTATTAGTCGCGCTTTCAGCGATTGCTGCATTCACTTACCTCGGCGGCAGTTCAGAGGCGGTCCAAGGATTTGCCCACGTAGGGTATCCCCAGCAGCTGCGTATCATTCTTGGGATCGCTAAGCCGCTGGGCGGCATTGCTCTCGTGATTCCCGGCTTCGCCAAGCTGAAAGAGTGGGCCTATGCCGGATTCACGTTCGCTTGGATTTCGGCATTCATTGCTCATTACCTGGCGAACGACGGCGCGAAAGCGTTCATGCCGCTCATACTGCTCGTGATCCTCTTCATCTCTTACGTGACCCGGCCCGCAGATCGGCAATTGCCAGGTAAGATCGCAAGCGCCTAGAGAAACTCACACCAATTCTCGCGGCGTGACGCTGTTTACAATCCGAATCCACTCCTCAGCTCGGCGGCGTAACCCGCTTTTATTGCACGTTTCCGGCAGGAGATCGGAAATCACTGCCACGGAATCAGCGCCCGCGCTCAGAACTTCTGAGGCGTTGTTCAAGGTTATGCCACCAATCGCCACCAACGGCTTACTCGTAAGCGGCCGCAATTGGCGAAGACCTTCGATGCCAATTTCCGGATCAGGCCGGGCTTTCGAATTTGTCACGAAAACCGGGCCGAGCGAAAGATATTCCACGGGTTCTTCGTCACCGCGACTGAGTTGGACCCGATTGTGCGTCGAAAAACCCATCACTTCATCGCTGATAACCCGCCGGGCCGCAACCGGAGGCAGGTCTTCCTGCCCCACGTGGAGGGCAGCCCCCAACAGCCGAGCAAAATCGGCGCGATCATTCAGCACAAACAAGACGCCTGCTTCGTGGCAAATCTTCACAATGCGTTTGGCTTCATCAAAGTGCGCCTGCGTCCAATCCTGTTTATGCCGGTATTGCAGTATCCTGACCCCGGCATCGACCAGGGCAGGCGCCGCAATAGCCGCTGAACATCCATGCTCCGCAAGGAGAGCCGTGTCCAAAATCGGATAAAACCGAGGAACTCTAAACGGAACCGGCATTAACGTGAGATTAGCGCGTGTTCCCGCGTGAGTCACACGCACCCCTCACTTTTTCTCCTCAACGCCTTCAGCACCTTACCGTCAAAATTCGCGCCAAGCGCTCCAGTCGCCTCTTC
>JAFASD010000437.1 GCA_019244945.1 Acidobacteriaceae bacterium
TGCATTGCAGTTATCAGCCACGCGGTGACCAGCCCGCCGCCATTCGGCAGCTCGTGAACGGCGTGGAGAGCGGAGCCAAGCATCAGGTTTTGCTCGGCGTGACGGGTTCCGGAAAAACCTTCACGATGGCGAAAGTGATTGAGGAAGCCGACCGCCCGGCGTTGATCCTGGCCCACAACAAGACTCTGGCCGCGCAGCTTTATCACGAGTTCAAGGGTTTCTTCCCAAAAAATTCGGTCGAATATTTCGTCAGTTACTACGATTACTATCAGCCGGAGGCCTACATTCCCTCGGGCGATATTTACATCGAGAAAGAAGCGACCATCAATGACGAGCTAGACAAGCTGCGACTCTCCGCGACGCGCTCGCTATTTGAAAGGCGCGATTGCGTGATCGTGGCGAGCGTCAGTTGCATCTACGGCCTGGGATCGCCCGAAGCCTACTACGGAATGCTGCTGATGTTGGAGAAGGGGCAGCGAATTAGCCGGAAGGAGCTGCTGCAACGGCTGGTCGAGATTCTCTATGAACGCAACGATCACGATTTCCGACGCGGCGTTTTTCGCGTTCGCGGAGATGTGATTGAGTTATATCCGACGTATGACGACAATGCTTATCGCATCGAGCTTTGGGGCGACGAAATCGAATCCCTGAGCCAGATCGATCCTCTTCTCGGTCAGGTAAAGCAGACCTATCTACGTTTGCCGATTTACCCCAAGACTCACTACGTAATGGATGCTCCTACGCGCCAGCAGGCGATGCAGAGCATCGAAAACGAGCTGCAGTGGTGGCACAAAGAGCTCGAGGCCAAGGGCAAGGTGATCGAAGCCCAAAGGCTGTATCAGCGCACGATGTTCGATCTGGAGATGATCAAGCAGATTGGGTATTGCCACGGCATTGAGAACTATTCGAGGCACTTCTCGGGCCGTCTGCCTGGAGAAGCGCCTCCGACGCTGCTCGATTATCTTCCCAATGACGCGCTTTTATTCATCGACGAAAGCCACCAGACGATTCCGCAGCTACAAGGGATGTATCACGGCGATCGCTCTCGAAAGGACGTTCTCGTGGAGTACGGCTTCCGGCTTCCGAGCGCTCGCGACAATCGGCCCTTAACGTTTGAAGAGTTCGAAAACCGCGTGGATCAGGTGGTTTACGTGTCCGCGACGCCTGGGCCTTATGAGCTGACGAAATCCGCGGGAGTGGTCGTCGAGCAGATCATTCGGCCCACGGGCTTGGTCGATCCAGAAATTGATATTCGCCCCATCAAGGGTCAAGTGGACGATTTATTGCACGAGATCCGGCTCCGCGCGGATCGAAACGAACGCGTTCTCGTGACAACTCTCACCAAGCGCATGGCTGAAGATCTTGCTGAATACTACTCCGAGGTTGGCGTGAAATGCGCTTACTTGCATTCCGAGGTGAGCACGCTCGATCGCATAAAGATTTTGCGAGATTTGCGGCGCGGAGGCTACGACGTGCTCATCGGCGTGAACCTGCTTCGCGAGGGACTGGATTTGCCGGAGGTTTCTTTGGTTGCCATACTTGACGCCGACAAAGAAGGCTTTCTGCGGTCCAGCGGTTCGCTTATTCAAACCATTGGGCGGGCGGCGCGCAATCTCTATGGCCGCGCGATACTTTACGCGGACGTCATCACACAAAGCATGCAGCGCGCGATACGCGAGACCGAGCGAAGGCGCGCCGTCCAACAGGCCTACAACGAAAGCAACAACATCACTCCGCAGACCGTAATCAAACCGATCGATATGAGCCTTGTCGCGGTTGCTGAGGCGGATTACGTTACTGTTCCTCTGGACATCGAGACTGAATCCGAGATAGACTTAACACCCGAGCGGCGAGACGCTCTAATAACCGAGTTGGAAGCAAAGATGCGAGAGGCGGCCAAAGCGTTCGAATTTGAGAAAGCGGCACAATTCCGCGATCGCATGAAAGCTCTCAAGGCAGGCGCGGTGTATGAAGAAGCAGTTGCAACTTGGCCTGGTGGTCGCGGGTAACTCGACAGGTTCTGCCATTCTACGTCTTCCGAAGCTGGCCGAAGAGCTTGGTCCGATCAAATCTCCGGCGCTGCGGACAGCCAGGCGCGTTTCTAATTTCTTAAAGGCCGGCTATGCGGTTCCCGAATACGAGGATTTGGCAAACGCCCGGCTCATTCTCATGCATCTCCCCGATTCGGTTGTGACTCGCGTCGTTGACGAGCTTTGCGCCTCTGAGCTGGTATTCAAGAAGCTCAGTTTTGTGCTATGCGAGAGCTGGCTGACAAGCGACGTGCTGAAGCCGCTCAGCGCACGCGGGGCTTCTACGGCAACGCTGGTGAAGGTTCCGAGTGCTCGGCGGAATTGGTTCGTCATAGAAGGCCAACTCTCCGCTGTCCGGCAGATGCGGCGTGTCCTCGAGCGGAACGAAGCCTTGACGCTGGAACTCCGGCCGGGAACCAAACACCTGTATTTCGCAGCTGAACTGCTGGCCCGCGCCCTTCCCATGCCGCTTTATATGACCGCGCAGGAGGCTTTGCGCGATAGCGGATTATCGGGCAATCGTCTGCACGCGCTGATTGACGAAATGGCGCACGATATGTTCCGCCGCTTTCTGAAAGGCGCGGCAGCGGCTTGGAGAGGCGCCGCGAACGAATGCCCACCCGAAACTGCCGAGAACTATCTCAGAGCACTGCGGGAAGACCATCCGCAAATCGCCGAAGTCGTGGACATGCAGCTCCTGTGGGCTAGGCGGAAAATGTCGAGGCCAAGAGAACGGGCGAGAGCTATGCCCGGCGAGATTGGCGTGTTTCGTGAAGCCGCTTCACCGTAATGATGAACTGAGCGATGCTCCAAAGCTGAGCTGGACATCCCTGAGGCCGTTGGGGCGCATCAGCGTCATAGACTTCGCAAAGCGATCCCAAACAGCAAACGCTCAATTCGTGCCGCATGCGGTCGACGATGTCGCGGCAAACCGCAATCGCTTCCTCGGATTCGCCATACGCGTACAGACGCGCGGAAACATATGGCCCAATCAGCCAGGGCCACACCGTGCCTTGGTGATATGCCGCATCGCGTTCCGCAACGGCACCTTCGAAACGCCGGTGATATGCGGGGTCGCCCGGCGCGAGAGTCCGTACGCCAACCGGCATTAGCAATGTGCTATCGACCACATTTAGAACTGCCCGGGCTTGCTCCCGATCCAATAGCGGATAAGGCAGAGAGATCGCGAACAGCTGGTTCGGCCTGATACGCGCATCGGGCGACGTTGGTGTCAGAACGTCGTACAAGCAGCGAAGTTCAGCGTTCCAGAATTTCTTCCGGAATGCGGTAAGCATTATCTGCGCTTCGGAATCTAATCGCTCGCGTTCTTCCGAAAACCCCAGCATTTCGGACCACCTTGCTAGAATGCGGAGCGCGTTGTACCAGAGCGCATTGATCTCCACTGGTTTGCCATTTCGCGGCGTTACTGGAGCGTTATCGACCTTTGCGTCCATCCACGTGAGCTGCGTGCCAGGATTACCAGCCGACAGCAAATGATCGCTGGGATCAACTTGAATGTTATAGAGCGTGCCGCGGCGGTGCGAGTCGACGATATCGCGGCATGCGGGATACAGGACGTCACGCAAAAATTCGAAATCGTCCGTCCGCTCGATGTAGTCGTGCGCGGCGATAAAAAGCCACAGCGTCGCGTCGGCTGTGTTGTATTCGGGCGCCGAGTGCTTATCTGAAAAGCGGTTCGGCACGAGTCCCTGTGACCGCTCATCGAGTAACATCGCGAGAATCTTCGCGGTTTCAGGCGCCGGAAAACCCGCAGTCGAAAGCGCGGGAAGACTGATGAGAGTATCACGGCTCCAATCTGTAAACCACGGGTATCCGGCAACTAACGAGGGTCGCCCATCAGATCGAACAACTCGAAATTGATCCAGCGCGCGGCGTAGGATCGATTCAAATTCATCACGTCCACCGAATTGCCGCCTTTCGATTTCAGCAGCGGCAATCGCGCTGACTTCCATATCGGAGAGCCCCCTTGGGAATCGGCTCGGCTCGAGTGTTGCCACGAACCAAGCATTCCGTTCCGGTAGATCGAAGACGATCTCGCCGGGCGAATATAGGTCTTCGCGAAAATCCAGCCCGCGTTCCAATTCCCGCAAATACTCGTGATTGCCAAACCACAGACCGTTCTCGGCGAATGCGCCGGAGTGAATGAACGTGAGCTCCGGTAAATCTGGATAGGGAGCAAGTGACACTCTTCCCGGCCCCTCAGTACACTCCGTTCGAAGCGCACTGTTTTCGTGAGTCAAAGAATGGTAGTCGCGGAAGGAAATCAGTAAACGAACATGCAAGCGACACGGTTGAGTGGTCTCATAACGCACCAAAACGCTCTGCTGTGCCTCCAAAAGACAGAGGCTCTTCGTAATAATCGTCGGACCGGTTTTGTAGCGCCACTCAGGAAAAGGATCGAGCCTAAATTCATCGATAAGCTCGTAGCCGCGCGGATGAACTGTCCCGGGATATTGGGCAGCCGCGAGCTCGAATTCTCCGGAGGCGGTAACCACACGCTCCTGGACGCGCGACAGAATTGAGTATCTGTCCGCAGGCGGCTTCAGGGAAGCGATCAGAAGCGCGTGATAACGGCGCGTATTC
This sequence comes from Acidobacteriaceae bacterium, assembly GCA_019244945.1. Lineage (GTDB taxonomy): Bacteria > Acidobacteriota > Terriglobia > Bryobacterales > Bryobacteraceae > Bog-105. Next base: position 4,635 of record JAFASD010000437.1, read on the forward strand.
ACGCCGGCCACGGTTCCCATCGCATAGGCGCCCGTGTGATTAGTATCAAGCCACTCCAGGCGAGACGCGCGTTCAAAATCACGGCAGATCTCCCCGGGGACGATATACGACGGAGCGGCCCCGGCGTCTGGCACACTCATAGTCTAGGGAAATGCAGAAGCGTTACAGGCTAAAGCTGAAGCGTCGCGAAATTGTTCTGGGAGATCGAACGTTGCTCATGGGCGTTCTGAACGTTACACCGGATTCTTTTTCGGACGGCGGGAAATATGCCGATCCGGACCGCGCTTTTGCCCGGGGTATGGAGTTGGAAGACCAGGGGGCGGACATACTCGACATCGGCGCGGAGTCCACCCGCCCGGGATCCCGACGAATCTCGGAAGCAGAAGAACTGCGGCGGTTGATTCCGGTGCTGAAGCGTTTCCGCGGAAAACTCGGTATTCCGGTCTCAGTGGACACGTACAAATCCGGCGTGGCCGAAAAGGCTCTGGAGCATGGGGCGGAGATTATTAACGATCCCAGCGGGATTCTGCTCGATCAACATCTGCCCAAGGTAGTCATCAAGCATGATGCTGGTTTGATCATCAATCATATGCGCGGAAATCCAGAGACCTGGGCGAAATTGCCTCCTATAAAAGATTTGATGCGTTCGATCAGCATTGATTTAGAAGCTGCGCTGCACAGGACGCGTCAGGCGGGCGTGGAGAAACACCAGATCGTGATCGATCCCGGACTGGGATTCGGCAAGCGTCGCGAGCAGAATTCCGAAATCATCGCCAACCTCGGCCTGCTGAAGGTGTTTGATGTGCCCATCCTGGTGGGTCCTTCCCGCAAATCATTCCTCAAAAAAGAGCAGCAGGATCTAACGGAGTTTGCGACGGCTGGAGCGGTTGCAGCGAGTATCCTGAACGGCGCGCACATTGTTCGGGTTCACGACGTCAAAGCGATGAGAAGCGTTGTGGAAACGGTGGACGCAATCCGGCAGTCCGCGAATGAGCAGTTGGAGCAGCCTGGCGCTCACACGCGCTGGCAACGCGGGCAATAATGCGTGCCTCGCTGTCCAATTACAATTCTCCGAATGGCTGCGCCACACCGCGGACAGGGCTGCCCTGCCCTGCCGTAAACATTGTGAAGGTTTTGGAAACTGCCGCGTTCACCTGCGCTATCGACGTAGTCTGAAACGGATGAACCGCGGTGTAAAATCGCGAGCTGAAGTACGCTAATCAAACTGCTATGGAGCAACGCAGCACGCTTCTTGGACATTCGCTGCGTGGACGTGCGCGGATGTATTCTTGCCTTGAAGAGCAGTTCGTCCGCATAGATATTCCCCACACCGCTGAGAAACGATTGATTGAGGAGTAGCGGCTTGATCTGACCTTTACGCCGTTTCAGACGATTGTAGAATTCCTCGAATCCGATATTCAGGGCATCGGGGCCAGCTCGATCAAAGCTTTGAGGAAGATTGTCGAAGAATTCCATTCGGCCGAACTGCCGGATGTCGTCATAGATGAGCGTGCCGCTATCGAGCGAAATAATAGCGCGCGCATGTTTTCCTGCGGTTGTATTCCAGAGCAACTTGCCCGTCATCCCGAGATGAACGTAGAGGATTCCATTATCGAGATCGAAGAAGATTTGCTTGCCGCGGCGTCGGACGCCCCGAATGATCGCGCCGCAAAGCGCTTGCGCCGTCTTCTTGAAATCGGAGCGCGTTACGAGAGGAGAGAAAAATTCGGCATGCAAAATGGTGCGGCCGATGACGTGCGCGGAAATAGACCGCACAACTGTTTCTACCTCGGGTAATTCAGGCACGGCAATCGACCTGGGAAAGCATCCTCGTCTCTAAAATAGCGGTGTTGGCCGGACAAGCTAAACTGAAAGAGTTCGGGCCACCCTAGCTCAGTTGGTAGAGCGGCGGTTTCGTAAACCGCAGGTCGCCGGTTCGATCCCGGCGGGTGGCTCCAGCTCAAATCAAATCCGTATCAATACTTTTCCAGAAAAGAAATCACACTCGCTTCTTGAGCGGCCTTTTCTGCAACGCAAACGTCGATGCCTTCGAGCACCTGACTCAGCGTTCTCGGGGCGCCTAAAAACTTCTCGATCCTTGGCTTCAAGTAGCTTTCGAGCTCACTCTTCGATTGAGTATCGCAGAAAGACACGCCTACATAAGGAAGCACGGAGCCGAAGTCAAACCCTCCCCCAGTAGGCCGCTTGTTGACAATCTCATCGAAATGCGCCTTGAGGAATTCAAAAGGCAATTTTCGCGTCGCATCAGAGGCTTGGCCCACTCCGACTATGAGGAATCCTCCTTCAAAAAAGGGAACGTCGCCTGAAACTACTGCATTGAGTGCCGCTTCGAGAGCTGCGCGATCGCGGAATGCGAAGATCGCGTTGACAATTCGCTGGCGCTCCTGGCGATCTTGGGTCTTCTTGAACTCGGTGAGAAAACGATCGAATAAAGCCTTATCGCCGTAGAACGCCGCCGTTTCGAATACAGCGTTGACCATGTTCGCATCTATTGAGTTGTGATCCTGAAACCATTGATCCGTCAGCTCGCGAGCTTGCTTTGCCAGTTCTTGATCTCCGCCATAAGTCGCGACAGCCCGCAGCAGAGTTGGCCGGAGCAGCCGCACGTCGTCGGACTCGTCGGGCTTTGGCGTCCATCCCAGTTCATGCGCCCGCGCTTGAAAATTCTTTAGCAGGAAACGTTGGAAGTTGGGCATCAGGTTCTCCGGGACTAAGTGCTCCCGCAAGCCGAGCACCACGTTTAACGCGCTCTGCACGACGTGGCGTTCCGGATCTGCGTGGAATATTTCGACTAAGCCCAACGCGTCCGCCGCTGGGAGTTTACCTGCTTCCTCGAGCGATGCGGCGTTGCCCATAAAATCGACGCGTTCGGGCGCGTTCATCCGCTGATCCACATCGCCCTTGGTGAGGTCTGCTAATAAGCCGCCCCGGTAGTCGACCCGGTAATAACCAATGCCGTTGTCATTTGCTTGCACCCATGCCGGACAGTCCTTCGCCTTGAGTGTCCAGTCTGAACTCTGCTGTGTCATTAGGCTGCATTCACTTTCGGAGCTATCTCCAGTCCCATAACGGATGCAAACCGGTATATTCCAGACCTGATCGAGAGATCCTTTTGATCCGAGCGGCAGAAATCGATTCTGCTGCATATGGAGAACGGGAGGCGTATTTTTGCAATCGAGAGTAACTGCGACCAGCGGCACGCCCGCCTGATTCAAAAACGTCGAGAAAGCTTG